>CAZKCY010000208.1:0-263 GCA_964551155.1 uncultured Marinimicrobium sp.
CAACGAACGCATCCCAGCCATCCGCAATTAGTACTGCGGCTATTCCGCCCGATAAGCCCCAGCATAAAGCTGCCAGCGCGATGAACGCCGAACCCATGCTTTCCTCCTTGAGCTCAAAGCCCCAGTGCGCCTCGGCGCAACCAGTTATGCACAAAAGCGAGTTTACGACGAGCATGGCTGGAAAGCACAAACGGATACAGGTCCGATAACCCCATCGAGCGATTGACGTAGTTGATGCCTACAGTGAGGCTGGCGGCAACGTG
>CAZKCY010000208.1:273-3259 GCA_964551155.1 uncultured Marinimicrobium sp.
CCGGCTCGGAATAAGGTGCCCAGCCGGCATAGGGTATTTGGGGCGCTGACAGGCCGGTAGCCACGAAGCTGTCGGCAATGTCGGTCAGGTGCAGTAGGTGCGCCGCCGTTTCCGCCCAATCTTCATGAGGGTGGGAGGAGGCATAGCTGGTTAGGTAGTGCTGTTTCCATTCTGGCGGCGGACCATTCTCGTAATGGTGTTGAAGCGCCGCTGGATAACTGGCTCGTTCGTCACCGAACATGGCGCGGAACTCATCCAGAAAATCATCCCGCAGGCTCAGCCGCCACCAAAGCATGTGGGAAATCTCGTGGCGCATGTGACCAATCATGGTGCGGTAGGGCTCCTCCAGCGCCTCGCGTCGGGTAGTAACCAGGACAGGGTCGACTTCCGCCACACTAATAGTAACCACCCCTTCCGCATGCCCCATAGGTACCGGAGTCGGACCTTCGGCGAGCAAATGAAACACTGGCGGGGCTCCTGGGTCCTCGGGGCGAAACCAGTGCCAGCGCCCCAAGTTATCCAGTGCCCAGCGCTTGGCCGCCTCGGTCTGCGCCCAGTTGGGAATGGCGTTGGGGATCGTGGGGTCGGGCGCCAACGCGGTCATGGCGCAGGAGCGACAGAATTCGCCCTCTTTTGGCGCAATCCAGTTACAGCCGATTCTGTCTCTGTTGGCACAGAAGGGCGGCATAGGCACGAAGGCGCGCGCCTGGGGGTCGTAGGCAACTGGGGTGCCGTCAGCGGTGGCGAGATTATCGAAGTAGAGGGATCCGGCACCGACCGGATTGGCAAAAACACGCATGGGGCAAGCTCCGAAAAAAGATATTGATCCCCATCCTGGGGAGGCCACCCAATTGAGTACAAGTAGCAGCAGAATAGAGAGCGCCTAGTGCAATAACCTAAGCAGGCCTATCATTCAAGATAGCAGCATAAGAATCGCACCGCTAAACAGCTCTGCTGCTATATCTTTAATAGGGCACTCATAAGTAATCCTCTGCTCCCCCTAGCGGAATGACGAGCGGAATATCTTCTCAAGAAGCCTCTGCTAAAGTTTGACGATTGAACCTGAAACCGGAGCGAGACATGGCACAGCGTATGGGATTGACCGAGCGAGTCGAGCATTTCCGTGAACTCACACCTCTGGATGCGGCTGAAGAGCTGGTGCGGATGCCGGCGGACGATATCCAATTTATTCTGGCGAGGTTGCCCCAGGAGCAATCCCTGGCGGTGGCCGCGCACCTGGCCGAGGTGGCCGCTCCCGACGAGGCGGCTGCCCGCGCCGTACTTTCGGGGACGGAAGCGACTATAGGAGAGCTGATGACTCCTCCGACAGCGATGCTGCCAGCCAGTTATACCGTGGCCGAAGCATTGACCTTCATGGTTAAAAGCGCCGACGTCTCCGAGATCAGCTACATTTTTGTGACCGAGGAGGAGCGCCTTGCCGGGGTAGTGGGCATGCGCGACCTGATTCTCGCTAAGCCTTCCGAGGCGCTTGCCAACATAATGGTGCGCGAGCCTTTCGCTTTCCAAGAGAACACCCCGGTCGAAGATGCGATCAGCGAGGTGCTCTATCGGCACTACCGCATGTACCCAGTGGTGGATGAGAATCATCAGGTGGTCGGCGAAGTACGGGGTTGGAAGTTGTATGAACGTGTCGCCTCGGAACTCAGCGGCCAAGCCGGCTCCCAGTATGGTGTAGCCAAAGAAGAGCAAATCAATACCCCGGTACTTGCGGCCTTTCGTATGCGCCACCCCTGGCTGCTGGTGAACCTGGCCACCGCCTTTGCCGCCGCCTTTGTAGTGGGTATTTTCGAAGGCACCATCGCTCAGATCGTCGCGCTGGCGGTCTTTCTTCCAGTGCTTGCCGGTCAAAGCGGCAACACCGGCTGCCAGGCACTGGCAATCACCCTGCGCGGCATGACCCTGGGGCAAACCCGCGATTACCCCATAAGAAAGCTGCTGCGCAAAGAAATCTTGCTGGGTGCGTTAAATGGCGCCGCCGTGGGGGTGCTTGCCGGCATTGCCATGTTCGCCTATGCGCTGTCCACCGATTCAACCAACCCGGCCATGCTCGGCTTTGTCATCTTCCTTGCGATGACCGGTGCCTGTATTGGCAGCGGTATCTTCGGCGTTTCGGTACCCTTGCTGCTCAAGCGTTTCGGTGCCGATCCGGCCACCGCCAGCAGCATCTTCTTGACCACCTTTACCGATATCGTCGGCATGGGCTTGATGCTGTTTCTGGCCACCTGGTTGGTGCTGTAAACGGAACTAGAAGCATTAGGATGGAGCACTTAACTAAGCCGAATCTGTTGCGCTTTTCCCAGTCAGCTGAGCAACAACACAAGATCAGCTTCTTTCGGGGAGAATTTTATTTCGCCGATTCCCTTGTGCTGGCCAGAGGTCCGCTGTCTTTATTGGCAAGCTTCATTTTAAAAACGTGCCAGGGGAAAAAGTAGACAAAATACGCCGCCACAAACAGCCAGTCGGAGGTAAGGTCGATGGCAGAAGCTGTGCCGAAAAAGACTATCAGACAGTGTGTTTTCATGACGTATAGGTAGGGGCGCTTGAACGATTCTTTTGCGATTTTTTTGCCCCCGGCCTCGCTTGCCGGTTGGGAGAGATCTTTCTCTCCAGTTTGCTTTCCGATAGAGGCAAGGCGGGATGCCTGATAGGAGCGAACAAGAGGGACGAGCAGATGATGCCGCTCAGCGACTATGACGGAAATTACGAACACCCCATATAGAGGCAATACATGCTCTATTGCAGCTTGCCACAAGCCAACCGGATTTAAAAAGTTATCGAAAAACATCTCCGAAGAAACGCCCTCGAGCGGAAACATATCGCTTAAGAAGCCTGCGTGTGCCGCATGGAATCCGCAAAAATGTAAGGAGAAAAAAATCAAATGGATTAATGCTTGAACGCTGTCACCCAGCTGTGCGGCGCGGCGCTTTTGATCCGGTAGATGTTGGTCCTTCGAAAAGCTCCAGCC
>CAZKCY010000208.1:3269-5103 GCA_964551155.1 uncultured Marinimicrobium sp.
CTGCTCAACCAAAGGCTCCAGACTAAATCGGTGGTTTCCCATTCCAGGAACCAAGCGATACTGATACCGAAAATAAATGCAAAAAAGTCGGGCACATAGTCCCGAAAAGATACCTTGGAATTCATTTAATAGAGTCTGCTTGGTAAGGTCTTTAGTTTATTGTTATCAGCTTCTGACTTTGTTCGATTCCGTTTTGCCGCGAGCACTGACTGAGATTAAACGCCCCTCAAACTCGCTCTGCGACGCCATTATAAAGTACTTTTTTGGTTGAAAATCTAGAAAAATTTTTGGGTTTCTGCCTCAGGGTGCTTTTACGCCTAAATATGCCGCCAGGGCCTGATTTGACTCACAAATAATACCGGAATTAACTCTCTCCGGCGACAGGGGGGGAGGCGGCCGCATTCTCTACTCGCAGCATGTCGCTATGTAGCTGCGTATTGCCCTGGGAGTGGATGGCTTTGGAACCCTTGGCATAGTCCGTTCAGATGAAGATCGGGCGGACTTCGTGTCCAGTTTGTCTTCGAACAACAGCACGACGGCACTTATGGGCCGGCGGTGGAATGGGCCAACCTCAGTTTTGATGTCACACAGAACCCGCAATTCCGCGCAGCCCCATATTAAGGGACGGCATTATTGCAATATAAGCTAAAGGAGCGTTTGACGGATTAAGCGGTGGTGCCTATCATAAAAACGCAGATAACCTGGGTTAAAGCCGCAGTCCTATCGCTAGCGACTCCTGCGCCATTCATGTCACCACCAATATGAAAAAATGGCCCGTCAGTCCGGCCGAACAAGAGGCACTACTAGTAAGTTAGTAAGTTTGTGATTCTTCCCGGCCCCTTTTGTTTTAGACAACAGTCCCTGAGCCGAAGTTGTTAAAGATGGAATGGCATTGAGCGATCCATGGAATCAAGCTTGATCAGCGCCCTTAAAAAGCCGGAACCCTACCCTCATGAGGTCGGTGCTATTCGACTTTTGGAAACCCATATTTCCTGGATACTGTTGACTGGCGCTCACGCCTATAAACTGAAAAAGCCCTTGAATCTCGGGTTTTTGGATTTTCGTACGCTTGAAGCACGGCGCTATTACTGCGAAGAGGAGTTGCGCCTGAATCGGCGCCTGGCCCGCTCTATTTACGAGGCAGTGGTACCTATCACCGGCACTCTGGATGCCCCGGTCATTGCTGGTTCAGGTCCCGTCATTGATTACGCTCTGCGGATGCACCAGTTCGATCCGGCTCAGACACTGGATAAGCTTTGTGACCGTCGCGAATTGACCGGAGCGCAGCTGGAGGAGCTGGCACGTCAAATTGCCGAGTTTCATCAATCGGTTCCGGCGCTACCCCCGGACAGTCCCCTGGGCGATCTGGCGTTGCTGCGTCAGGCGATGGTCGATAATTTCGTCACCATCGAAGCGCATCTCGACAACCCTGAAGATATTCAACAGGTCGAGCGGCTTAGGGCCTGGAGCGAAAGCACCTTCGATCAGCAGCAACCGCTGCTCAGCAAGCGGGTTAAAGATGGGATGGTTCGCGAATGTCACGGCGATCTGCATTTGGGTAATGTGGTCTGGCATCAAGGTGCTATTACCGTTTTCGACTGCATTGAATTCAACGAGAGCTTTCGCTGGATTGACACCGCCAATGACCTTGCCTTTTTGATAATGGACCTGGAAAGCCGAGGCCACCCCGGCTGGGCCTTTCGCGCGCTCAATCACTATCTCGAACACCATGGGGACTTTGACGCTCTTCCGTTGATGGTTCTGTTCAAGGCCTATCGGGCCATGGTTCGTGCCAAAGTTGCGTTGCTATCACCTGCCGAGGATGAGCTGCAAC
>CAZKCY010000209.1:0-5102 GCA_964551155.1 uncultured Marinimicrobium sp.
CGATGATGAATAACGTCTGGTTTTTGCCCAGTTGCGCCAGCCTCTTATCCTGGCTGACCAAAGTGGGATTTCGGGATGCGCGATTGGTAGATGTCTGCCCCACCACAACTGAAGAACAGCGCGGCACCCATTGGATGCGCTTTCACTCCCTGGAGAACTTTCTCGATCCCGACAACCCAGCGTTAACCGCCGAGGGTCATCCGGCTCCGATTAGAGCAGTGTTCGTCGCCGAAGCCTAACAGGCTATTGAAACGGCAACCTGGCTCAGTGGGCATAACCGAAAATGGCCACGAAGTGACACAAAGTGCCGCCGAGCACGAACAGATGCCAGACGAAGTGACTGAAATAGATTTTGGAATCGAAAACAAAAAACACAATTCCGAGCATATAGGCCAAACCACCGCCCGCAAGCCAGAACATGCCGGCGGGGGGTACGGCACGACTCAAAGGGTGCAAAGCCACCAGAATCAACCAGCCCATCAGCAAATAAAGCCCAATAGACCAACCCCTGTGATCCAGACGACTAAAGGCTTTGAGCAAAACCCCTAATGCCGCCAGGCCCCAGACAATGCCGAACAGAGTCCAACCCCAAGGGCCGCTCAAAGCGCCCAGTGTAAAGGGAGTATAGGTGCCCGCGATCAAGAGATAGATGGCGGAGTGATCAACGATTTTGCAGACTCGTTTGGCCTTACCAGGGGGCATTAAATGATAGAGCGTCGAGCAAAAATACAATACGATCATGGCGGCGCTAAAAATGCTTACCCCCACCACAAAAGCCAGGTCGCCGATATTCAAAGCTCTTAGAATCAAAAACGGCGTGGCGATCAGAGCCGCCAGTAAGCCAATCCCGTGACTCAGACTATTGGCCCATTCTTCGGCGCCGGTTTGGGGCCGGGCGGGCATTTTAGGCTTTCTGATCATAGTTTCCAGAATCGTCCTGATTGATCAACGCTCTAAGCCAAACTCCGCGAGAATCTGGGCGCACCAGTGATCCAGTCGCTGGGGCGTCAGGTCCTCCTGTTGATCCTCGTCAATGGCCAAACCCACAAACTGCCCGGCGCCGGGAATTTCGGCCTTGGAGGCGTCAAAGTCGTAACCCTCTGTGGGCCAGTGACCCACTATTTCAGCCCCCCCTTCAACCACGACATCGTGCAGCATGCCCATGGCATCGAGAAAATAGTCGCCGTAGCCAAACTGGTCACCCAAACCGAATAGCGCGACCTGTTTACCGGTGAAATCCACCGCCGCTATATCGTCCCAGAATTCTTCCCAATCTGACTGAATCTGGCCAAAATCCCAAGTGGGTATACCGAGTATAACCCGATCATAATCGGCAAACTCCAGCTGAGTCACATCGGCAATATCGTAGACATCCACTCGATCCTCACCCAGGCGTTCGACAATGGCATGCGCGACCCGCTCGGTATTGCCTTCATCGCTGCCAAAAAACAACCCGATTTTGCCCACAAGCACCTCGCCTCTTCAGTCGAAAAACAGAGTGCGGATTCTCCCAATATTGCCCTTCAGGCGCAAGGTCTCCAACAGGGCTGCAAGCCGGCTATCAAGCTGTGTTAAGAAGGGTTAAAAGAAGTTTGATGCCATGACAGCCGAGCAAGTCTGATGCACACTAGCCCAGCTCAACATTTTATACGGGATACCTATGGCCAAGCTGCTACTGATTGATGACGACTTGGAGCTGTGTCAGCTCTTATGCGAATACCTCAGCGCCGAGGGTTTCAGCGTCGATTTGGCTCACGATGGCCAGGAAGCACTTGAGCAGGTGGAACGTCACCCCTACGAGGTAATCATTCTCGATGTGATGCTACCGGTACGCAGCGGCTTTGAGGTGCTCAAGCACCTGCGCCAGAACTACAGCACACCGGTGCTGATGTTGACCGCCAAAGGCGACACCATTGACCGGGTGGTAGGTTTGGAAATCGGCGCCGACGACTATTTGCCCAAACCCTGCGATCCCCGCGAACTGGTGGCTCGTATCCGCGCCGTGCTGCGCCGGGCAGCTCCCACGACACCCACTGGAGCCACCGCCGAACGACTAAATGCCGGCCCTTTGAGCCTGTATTTGGGCAGCCGCACCGTCAATTGGGGCGAGACCGACGTGCCTCTGACTGGCACTGAATTTAGCGTGCTGGAGCTGCTGGTGCGCCATGCGGGTCAGGTAATCGGCAAGCAGGATTTGACCGAACGCGCTCTGAACCGAAAGCTCACCCCTTACGATCGCAGTATCGACGTACACGTCAGCAACATTCGCAAGAAGCTAGCTGCAGCGGGAGCTTCCAAAGATTTGATTATCAATGTGCGCGGCGCGGGCTATATGTTGACTTTGAGCAACGACGAATGACGCGGCTCTACCTCAAAATTTTCTTCACCTTCTGGCTGATTACCGCCCTGATCATTGTCGCAACCAATGTGATTGTGCATTGGTTTGATCTGACCCCGGACCGCAAGCTTCACGAGCATCGCTACGATCGCAATTACGAGCCGGCACGGCGGCTGCTGTTTCAGATGGTGGGCTCGGCGATCAACCGCAACACCGATGAACTCATCGACGACATGAACGCCATGCCGGTCTGGTCGACCCAGTATTTCTACATTGTCGACGAGCAGCAGCGCGACCTGCTCGGCCGCCCCCTGCCCAAAGGGGTCAAACAATTGCTGCCCGAACTGACCGCAAACCAACCCTATGGCAAGGTAGTGGACGAACACCGCAAAATCTTCGGGCGCTACCTGTCGCTCAACGATGGCAGTCGGGTCAAGGTCATCACCCTCTCATCAACCGCTAACGACGCTGCCGACACAGATGTTATCCAGCAGCTGTTCGTGCGCGATATCTGGCCGCTGCTGCTGGTATCCATCTTAATTTGCGGTTTCGCCTGCTTCTTTCTCGCGCGCCACTTCGCTCGCGGCGTCAACACCTTACAGAAAGCCACCCAGCAAATCGCCAACGGCGATCTGAGCGTAAGGGTCAGCCCCCAATTTGTCGGTCGCCGGGACGAAATTGCCCGGCTGGGCCGGGATTTTGATCATATGACCGAACGCCTCGAAAAGGCCATGCTCGAGCAAAAGCGGCTGATCAAGGACGTCTCCCACGAACTGCGTTCGCCCTTGGCGCGTTTGCAGATCGCTCTGGGCATAGCGCAACAGCGCAGCGATGGCAAAATCGATCGGGAGCTGGAGCGTATTAAAAAAGCCGCCGATTATCTGGGCGATGTGATTTCGGATATCTTGGCTTTGCCGGTGCACGATCAGGGTGGCTGGGAGTTGGACGACACCCTCGATTTGAACGTGCTGTTGTCGACCCTCATAGAAAACTATCAGCCGGAAATCGAGCGCAAGCAGATCCAGATTCAGTGGCAAACCGATTTGGACGAGGCATTGGTACCCACTCACGGCAATATGCTGGTGGGCGTGTTTGAAAACGTCTTGCGCAACGCCCTTCACTACACACCGCGAGACAGTCAGGTTCTAGTTCGCTTGGACTATCAAGAGTCCCGGCGCGAGTATCGCGTGGAAATTTGCGATTCCGGCCCTGGGGTACCCGAGGAGAGCCTGGAAGACATCTTCCAACCTTTCTACCGCACCGATGAGGCGCGCAATCGCGAAAGCGGCGGCTATGGCCTGGGACTGGCTATAGCTCAGCGCAGCGTGGCCTTGCATCAGGGCAAAATTGAAGCTCGCAACCGAACCGAGGGCGGCCTTTGTGTGAGCGTAAGTTTGCCCGCCAACGGGGACCGCTAAGGAAATCCTCCGCAGCTCACCCCCTCGCCATTTTTTTGACAGGCGGCAAACTCCTGCCGCTTCAGCCACTTATCCTCCGCCAGATTTCCGACCCTTGGCCGCCTAAAACTCCTCGATCGAACTTCTGACCAACAGCCAAATCATTGATAAATATGGTTTTTATTATACTTTGGCATCATTGGCCGCATTTTTGCTTTGTAATTGGCATGAGTAAATTCATTGCTGTTTCCAAACAACAATTGGCCGATGCCCGAATGACTGATCAAATCCGAACAAGTCGTCTGATGCAAGGTAAAACATCGAGCCCAAAAAACAGGACAGTTTCATGTCTACCGATTTGCAGGGCTTAGCAAGCCGCTCCTCGGCCAAGGAACTAATTCCTCTGCCGGCGTCGGAGCTGGCGCAGGCCCGTCTAAAACTGGCCCACAGCCTTCAAACCTCTCTGGACACTTCGACCTTAATTCGGCTTTTTTTTCAGCAGCTGTCCCAGTTTGTGCCCGTGACTGGGCTGGAATTTCGATCTGTCGAGGGAGAGCCGACCGAAATTCTCGGGCGGGCCGGTCGGCATCAGTGCGACTATCGGTTGAGCGGCTCTAACGCCTTGCTGGGACATCTGATCTTTAGCCGCGATCGCCGCTTCAGCGAGTCGGAACAGCAGTTGCTCGAGCAACTGTTGGGCAGCCTGGTATTTCCGCTGCGCAACGCTCTGGAGCATGAAAAGGCCAAGCAATTGGCTCTGATCGACAATCTGACCGGTTTGGGCAACCGGGCCGCACTCGACAATGCCCTGCACCGCGAGCTGCGCCTGGCTGAACGGCATCAGTGGGACCTGTCATTGCTGGCCATAGATCTGGATCATTTCAAGGCGATCAACGATGAATACGGTCACAGCCGGGGAGATCAGGTTTTGCGCCAAGTCGCCGACGCTATCCAGACCGTTTGCAGAGGTTCGGATCTGACCTTCCGCTATGGCGGGGAGGAATTCGTGGTGCTGTTAAACAACACTGACGTCGAGGGCGCGCGGACCATTGCCGAACGAATCTGTGAGGCGGTAAGCCTGCTGGGTCTCAAGGGCGACTTGGCAACCACCGTCAGTATCGGCGTCAGCACTCGCAGGAGTGGTGGCCAGGAACATATTGAAACCCTGTTCGATCGCGCCGACCGGGCTCTATATCAGGCTAAAACCCAGGGTCGCAACTGCGTAGTACTAGAACCCGGTTACGCGCAGAGCAAAAAAGTTCTAGGGGAGTAGGAATCACCAACCACCGGCATTCTTTAGGCCGCTTTGGCGAGCGCTGTTATTGAGGCTTTTTCCGCGCCGGTGGTTTGGGTCTTTTAGGCGCAGA
>CAZKCY010000210.1:0-3740 GCA_964551155.1 uncultured Marinimicrobium sp.
CTTTGAACAGGCGTGGCAGGCCGGCCAGCGGCCGCAGATTGAGCAGTATCTGGCGCAAGCGCATAGGGTCGCAGTGAATGCGTGCCGGTATGGGCGTGTCGTAGCTCACACTAAAATCCAGGCCTTTTTCTCTCGCCCGGACCTGCATGACGGAAGCCGCCTCGTGCAGCAATTGGTGAAGCGAGCACTCGACTCGCTCCACGGTCATTTTATGGGCCTGAATTTTGGACAGATCCAAAACGTCATTGATCAACGCCAACAGGTGTTCCCCATTGCGACGCACGGCTTGGATGTAATTGAGTTTGTCGCTCTCGTTGAGGTGCGGATCCATCAATAAATCGGTAAATCCCAAGACGGCAGTCAAAGGAGTCCGAATTTCATGACTCATGTTGGCCAAGAACTCGGTTTTGGCGCGAGAATTTTCTTCCGCGGTTTCCCGCGCCCGGCGCAGCTCCTTTTCGATCTTTTTCGATTCGGTAATATCGTGAAATACCACTACAGCGCCAATCTGTCGGGCTTGCTCGTCCATCAAAGGCTTGGCAGTAGCCAAGACATGTACCTCAAAGGGCTGATTAGGAGAGCGTACCACCAGCTCCTCCCCCGCCACCGACTCGCCTCCCATGGCGCGAGCGAGCGGAATATCCGACGAGGGGTACAAGGTCTTGCCATCGGCCCGAAACAGGCCGTAAGCATCGCTCCAATTCGCCGGGTCCATGTCTTGCGGCTCGTTGCCCAATAACTCTCGGGCGGCCGGGTTAAAGATCAACACCCGCCCTTGCATGTCGGTCACGATCACGCCCTCGACCATGGATTCCAGCACGGTTCGTAATACCGCCTGCTCTCTCAGGGCCTGGAACATATCTTGGGTGGAATCACTTCCCGGGAAGAGCGCCCGAAGCTCATCCTCCAGATCGGTGATGTCAGCCTCGAGCCCTTCGACCGTACCCAGACTGGATTCTTTAGGCTCTGCAGCCCTGACGTTCAACCAACGCTGAATCCGGCGCTGCATGTCGGCAATTCGGTGCTCTGAGGTCATAGGCTTCTCCTGCTGAGGGACGGCAATTGTCGCATAAATCAATGAGATAGGAGAATTGCACCGGGCGTATCTGACCTGCCCTAGGTGGTTTTTGCTCGATCAGCGCAAGTGCACTTGTCTGCCAAAAGACACAATTTTAGAGCTGGCTAAAGCCATAAGCGCGAAGTTTGAGCCCAAAACTAGGCTCTTTTTACGCCATGGTGCTCCAGAAGGCGGCGATAAATCTTGTTGTTCCAGTCTTGCACTATGATTTGGGCACGGAACAGCGCCCAGAGTTCCCATAAAGTGACCAGTAGGATTAGGCCCAGACCTAACAGAATTTCTCCATTGATCATCACAACTATCCCTACCAGGAACAGCCCCAGATCTATGGCTCCCGGCAGCCAACGGCCCAGGTAAAAATGGTGCAAACCCGTGAGGAAAAACCAATTGAGCACGGCGTAGGTATCCGGGTCTTTCAGCTCACGTTTTAAATCCCGGTAAAATAGGCTCCGTTGATCATCGGGGAGCGCACTGGCCAGATTTCGGAGCCGGTCTTCTTCAGCGTCCACTTCCGCCTGTTTAAGCATTGGGGTAATCCTCCGGTACCGGCTCATGACATTTGCACAGGCAGTCGCTGATGGTGCAGCGACGCAGTCGCCACCAAATCAGGCGGGTACCGCGCAAAACGCCGAAGCGTTGGATGGCCTGCTCGCCATAGGCAGAGCAGCTGGGCTCAAAATTGCAGTCGATACCAAACCACCGGCGCCCTCCTCCGGTGGCTCGATAGCGACCAATCGCCCAGAGTACAAGGCGCTGCAACACCGCTTTAGCGGCCCAAAGTAACAATCACGGCTTCGCGCTGCCAAAACAGCCAGAAGCGTTTCATTTCCAGAACCTGAAACACCACTTGCCAACCCTCGGCGGCAAGGGCGTTCAGTTCCGCTTCGATTTTCTTCAACGGCAGACCCGAGGAGCCAAGCAGCAGAGTACCGCAGCCGCCTTCGGCAATGTGTACGAGTTTGTATTCTTTGTAGCGGGATTCATTCATCGGCAGTGCCTTTTATTATTGATTATTTATTATCGGTTATTGACTGGATTAGAGCGCCAATCTATCCAAAGTCGGGGCTTCGAGCAAATGCTAACACAGTGCTCAAAGTCCCGACTGTACAAACTACTCAAAGTCCTGCTTCTCCATCCAGGGAATAATGCGCTCAAAGGCCCGCTCTATATTGGCCATAGAAGTGGAGTAGCTCAAGCGCAAGGCGTTGATACCCGTATGCCCGAAAGTCTCCCCGGGGATGGTGCACACGCCAGTTTCCTTAAGCAACCTAAGCGCGACATTGGAGCCGTTAACCCCTTCGGGAAGCGACGGAAAGATATAAAATGCGCCCTCGGGTTTGTAACCAGTCAAATGCGGAGTCTGCTCCACCAGCTCCACCACCCGATCGCGGCGTCGAGTGTACTCAGCCAGCATACTGTCGACAAATTCGCTGCCGCCATGCAGCGCCGCGACGCCAGCCCACTGGCAAGGGGTGTTCGCCACAGTGGTGGTGAACATATGATAGCGACGCAATTTCTTGATCACGCCCTGGCTGCCAATCAACCAACCGACACGCATGCCCGCCATGCTGAAGGTTTTGGAAAAGCTGCTCATCACCATAACGTGATCCAGATCGCTGCAGCAGGAAAGGACCGAGGGGTATTCCTTGCCATCGTAAACCAAGTGATCGTAGACCTCGTCGCTGATTACATAGATGCCCCGATAAGCTGCCTCAGCGAC
Organism: uncultured Marinimicrobium sp.; assembly: GCA_964551155.1. Classification (GTDB taxonomy): domain Bacteria; phylum Pseudomonadota; class Gammaproteobacteria; order Pseudomonadales; family Cellvibrionaceae; genus CAZKCY01. Next base: position 2,799 of record CAZKCY010000210.1, read on the forward strand.
AATCGCCTCGATGGTCTCACGCGGGTAAACCGTACCGGTGGGGTTGCTGGGCGAGTTGAGCACTATGGCGTGAGTGTCTGGCTCTATTGCGTCGATCACTTCCTGGGGGTCCAGCTGGTGGTTGTTTTCCGCATGGGTGGGAATGGACACCACTTCGCCCCCATTCATCCGAATCAAAGGCGCATAGAGCATAAAGCTCGGGTCCGGCACTATGAACTTTCGCCCCGGCGCCGACATGGCGGTGAGTGCCAGGTAAACCGCCTCGGTAGCGCCGGTGGTGACAATAATATTCTCGGAGGTCAACTTGCGCTGATAGCGCTCGCCGTAATAGACCGCTAGCGATTCGAGCAATTCGGGCAGCCCCGCGTCCATGGTGTAGCCGGTCTGCCCCGCTGCCAGTGCATCACGCGCGGCGTCGACCACATTTTTAGGAGCCGGCATGTCCGGTTGCCCTATCGACAGATGAATCACATCATCGAGCGTCGCCGCCATATTCACCATGCGTCTGATGCCGGGAACGGGGATGGTCAACAGCGCCGGGTTCCATACCGGATCTTCCGATTCGTACATGTCTATATCGAGACTGCTCAACGGCATGGTGTTCTCCTTTATTTCACTTAGGCCTATGGTCTCTCCGGCCGGTCGCTTATCTGCTAGCGCACATTCTAATCAAAAATCTTTTTTGAAAAACGACGACTACCTAGGAATAAAACAAGGTCGGACGTCGATCAGTGAGCGGCGCCGCCTGCTGATAGGCATGACCAGCTTGCAGCACCAGTGAGTCGTTAAAGCGCGCGCTCACCAGTTGCAAACCTATGGGCAGCCCGTCACTATCAAAACCGCAAGGTACTGACAAAGCCGGCTGGCCAGTCATGTTGAATGGGTAGGTAAAAGGCGTCCAGCTCGGCCAGCGAGTACTGGGCCAGTCCTCTGGCACTTCGC
>CAZKCY010000210.1:3750-5084 GCA_964551155.1 uncultured Marinimicrobium sp.
CGCCCGGTTTTAAACGCGGTAAGGGGAAGTGTAGGCGTGAGCAACAAATCGTATTTGAGATGGAAGTTCGCCATCCGCTCGCGCAAAGCCGTGGCTTCGTTTACCGCCCCAAGATAATCAAGCATTGTCAAACGACTGGCTTTGTTGGCGACATTGACCAACTCCGGATCCATCAACTCGCGCTTCTTAGTGCCGAGATCGCGCATGGCATTGGCGGCTCCGCCATAGAACAAATGTCCAAAGGCCGGCAGAGGATCACTGAAACCCGGATCGACCCTAACCACCTCGGCGCCTAGATCACGAAACACATCGGCTGCCTCAGCGACGGCCTGCTCCACTTCTTTATCGACATCGATGTAACCAAGGTTCGGACTGTAGCCGATTTTCAGGCCTTTTAAGCCCCGGTCCAGATGGGCCAAATAGTCAATATGGCGCCGAGGCACGGCGTGGGTATCTCGGTGATCCGCCTCAGTGAGCACATTCATCATCAAGGCGCAGTCGCGCACCGTCCAGCTCATGGGCCCCGGATGCGCCAAGGTGCCGAAAGGGCTGGGCGGCCAGTGCGGCACCTCGCCAAACGAGGGCTTCAAGCCGACAATGCCGCAGAAAGATGCCGGAATTCTAATTGAGCCACCAGCGTCGGTGCCCAAGGCCAAAGGTGCCATGCCCAAAGCCACAGCCACCCCACTGCCGCCGCTCGAGCCGCCCGCCGTCTTGGCTGGATCCCAGGGATTGTTGGTCACTCCATCTATGGGGTTGTCGGTCACGCCTTTCCAGCCAAACTCGGGCGTGGTGGTTTTGCCAACGGGCACATAGCCGTTGCGCGCCAGCGAAGCCGTGGCCGGCGCCGATTTGTTCAAGGTGCTGTCGGGCGATACCGTTCTGGAGCCGCGCAACGTCGGCCACATGGGCGTTAGAAATACATCCTTGACGGCTACGGGGACACCGTCCACCTGCCCTATCGGCCGATGATCTTGGTAGCGCTGTTCGGATTCGCGCGCCAGCGCTAGTGTGGTTTCCTCATCTACCAGACAAAAGCCATTGGTGACTTGATCTACCCGGGCGATCTGATCGAGCATAGCGCGGGTCACTTCCACCGGGGAAAGCTCTTTGAGCCGAAATTTTTCCAGCATTTCGGTCGCAGTCAGTTGCAACAGCTCTTGGTTCATAGGCACTTTCCTCTAACGGTAGTCTCTTACAGATAGCGACACAATTTTGTTTTCAGCAATGTCCTCTACTGACATCAGTGAATTCGATTTATTCGGCGACCTTACTTTTATTGACCTTATTGAACAGCTCCTCGTTCGCCTGCCAACGCCGAAAATTATCGACGA
>CAZKCY010000211.1:0-908 GCA_964551155.1 uncultured Marinimicrobium sp.
GACGCCGATAGTGCCGTCGGCGAAAGTGTCGGTATAGATACCGGAGATTTCGGGGGTTATTTCGCTATCTACCGAAGACTCGTCGTAAGCGCCCTTGACGCCTATAGAGGCGCGCGGGCTCAGCTCAAGCGGGCGAGGTGTAACGATATTGATGGTGGCACCCATGCCGCCGGGCGGAACATCGGAGCGCGAGGTCTTGTAGACCTCAACTGCAGATACGCTCTCAGAAGCCAGGTTGGCGAAGTCGAACGAGCGAGAACCGGAGGCGATGGTGTCTTCAATGGTGGCGCCGGGCATCTGCCGGCCATTCAGGGTTACCAGGTTGAAATCCGGGCCCAGGCCACGAACGGTGACTTTGGCGCCTTCGCCGTTACGTCGGTCGATCGACACACCGGTAATACGCTGCAGCGATTCGGCCAAGTTGGTGTCTGGAAACTTGCCGATATCTTCCGCGGAAATGGCATCGACGATGCCGTGCGAATCGCGCTTGATATCCATGGCCCGCGTTAAACTGGCGCGGATGCCGGTGACGACAATCTCTTCCAGCATTTCAACTTCGGCGGCGGGCTCCTGGGCGAGCGCCGTGCCGGACAGCCCGGTAATGGTGGAAGCCACCACCGAGGCGAGCAACTTGCGTTTGAATGAGCTCTTGTTGGTCATATGCGAATCCTCAAAGCGTTATAGTTTTAATTTCGCTCCGCCGACGTGTGCCAACGGGTCACTTCACACTATCCTTTGCTGCGCAGATGGTGTCGTCCCACTTTTTCAGGCCTATGAAAGGTGGTGAGTCTCACTTTCTGCGGTGCAAAGCGAGACTGCAGGAGGGCTCTTGCCATGGCTTGGCCTAGGGGCCCCACAAACACCACGCACTGCAACCTGAAGAATAGTAGATTAGTCCAAGCTCAGCC
>CAZKCY010000211.1:918-2791 GCA_964551155.1 uncultured Marinimicrobium sp.
AGCTCAGCCGATTATTTCAGCCCACTTTACACAGACAGGAAACTGGGACGTTTTTCGCTCGCCTCAAGACGAAGCTCACATTGAACACAGGATTCAGAGCGGGATAATTTGGACTTGTCGATTCGGGTATGGGACGCTCGCCTCAGAGTAGCTCCGGCCGAGTTGCTCGGGAAGGCTGACGTAAACCAGAGGCGCGATCCAGTTGGTGGTGCCTTGGTTAGTGGAATAACTGCACCAGTCGTCGAGGTAGGCCCGGGATTTGGCGCTGGCGCCGGCTGGGTACGGGTTTGAACCGCAATCGGCCGAATAGCCGGTATTGGGACCGCCCACCATAAAGCCAGGCACCGGCTCAACCATGCCGTCGGCGTAGGACGGCCGGTGGTGCGGTTCATACAATAAAAAAGGCGGCCCTGGGGCCGCCTTTTTAAGTACCAACTATCAAGCACCTAGATCACCTAGCAATCTCAGGAATTAATCCTGAGCGCGGGTTTCCAGAATTTCCACCGCAGGCAGTTTTTTGCCTTCAACGAACTCCAAGAAGGCCCCGCCACCAGTGGAGACATAGGAAATTTTGTCGGCCAAATCCCACTTGTCGATCGCCGCCAGGGTATCGCCGCCACCGTCCACCGAGAAAGCATCGCTCGCGGCGATAGCCCGGGAGATGACTTCGGTGCCTTTGGAGAAGGCTTTGAACTCAAACACGCCGCAGGGGCCATTCCAGAGAATGGTTTTGGCATGCTTGATGATATCCGCCACCCGGGCAGCCGTTTCGGGGCCGTAGTCGATGATTTCTTCGTCGGCTTCAACTTCGCCCAGTTTTTTCACTTCAGTGGGGGTATCGTCGGCCCAGTCGTCAAAACCGGCTTTGGTCACTCGCACGTCGGTGGCGTAAATCACTTCGGTGGCCGCACGCAGTCGATTGGCCTCGGGAATCAGGTCTTTCTCGTGCAGCGAGTTGCCCACTTCGTGTCCAGCCGCTGCGACGAAAGTGTTGGAAATACCGCCGCCCACAACCACCGTGTCAGCAATTTTAGACACCGCTTCAAGCACACTCAGCTTGGAGGAGACTTTGGCGCCGCCGACGATGGCCACCAGAGGCCGATCGGGGTTTTCCAGAACCTTGCCCAAGGCCTTCAGTTCACCCGCCAACAAGGGGCCGGCGCAGGCGATAGGCGCGTATTTGGCCACACCGTGGGTGGAGGCCTGAGCCCGGTGGGCGGTACCGAAGGCATCCATCACAAAAACGTCGCACAGCTTGGCCATTTTCTTGGCCAACTCATCGTCGTTGGACTTCTCACCTTTGTTGAAGCGCACGTTTTCCAGCAAAACCACATCTGAATCGCCCATGTCGAAGCCGTCGACCCAGTCGCGGATCAGCGGCACTTCTCGGCCCAGCTTCTCAGACAGCGCCTTGGCTACTGGAGCCAAAGAGTCTTCTTCGCTGAACTGGCCTTCTTCGGGGCGGCCCAGGTGGGACATCAACATCACTTTGGCGCCTTTATCGAGTGCCTCTTTGATGGTGGCGATGGTGGCGTCGATACGCACGCTGCTGGTAATTTTTCCGTCGCGTATCGGTACGTTCAGATCCTCGCGAATCAATACGCGCTTGCCGGACAAATCCTGGTCTTGCATCAGTTTAACGGTCATGGTTTGCTCCAAAATACCAAGTGACGAGCGGCCCAAATCCAAAAAAGAGCGCCGCTCGAAAAAGCGATGGGGCCCTGCGAACCAGGGCCCCGAGCCAATCCATTCTGCTTACAGCAGGCCTTCTACAGTCTTGGCAATATTGTCTGCGGTAAAACCAAAGTAGTCCATCAGATCCGGGCCTTTGGCCGACTCACCAAAGGTGGTCATACCCACAACAGCACCGTCC
>CAZKCY010000211.1:2801-5071 GCA_964551155.1 uncultured Marinimicrobium sp.
TTGCATCAGTTTAACGGTCATGGTTTGCTCCAAAGTACCAAGTGACGAGCGGCCCAAACACAAAAGAGGGCCGCTCGAAGATGCGAAGGGACTCTATGAACAGAGCCCCGAGCCAATCCAGTCTGCTTACAGCAGACCTTCTACAGTCTTGGCGATATTGTCCGCAGTGAAGCCAAAGTAATCCATCAAATCGGGGCCTTTGGCGGACTCACCGAAGGTGGTCATGCCCACTACGGCGCCGTCCAGGCCAACGTACTTGTTCCAGTAGTCGACGTGGGCGGTTTCCACCGCGACCCGGGCAGTCACGGCGCGGGGCAGAACCGCTTCGCGGTACTCGGCGTCCTGCAGATCAAAGACCGAGGTGCTGGGCATGGAAACCACGCGCACTTTGCGACCTTTTTTGGTCAGCTGTTCCGCGGCTTCCACAGTGGGGCCGACTTCCGAACCGGTGGCGATCAGAATCGCTTCCGGCTGACCTTCGCAGTCGCGCAGAATGTAACCACCCCGGGCTATGGCTGCTACCTGCTCGGAGTTGCGCTCCATGGCCGGCAAGCCCTGGCGGCTGAATACCAGCGAGGTGGGGCCGTCTTTGCGCTCCACGGCGGCTTTCCAAGCGGTGGCGGTTTCGGCGCCATCGCAAGGGCGCCAGGTGTGCATGTTCGGCGTGGTGCGCAAAGTGGCTAGCACTTCGATGGGCTGGTGCGTGGGGCCGTCTTCACCCTGACCGATGGAGTCGTGGGTATAGACAAACACGTTGCGCAGCTTCATCAACGCGGCCATGCGCACGGCGTTGGCGGCGTAGGATTGGAACATCAGGAAGGTGCCGCCGTAGTTGATGAAACCGCCGTGGGCGGAAATACCGTTCATCATGGCGCTCATGCCGAACTCGCGCACACCGTAAAAAATGTAGTTGCCGGAGGCGTCGTCGCCGGTCAGTGGCTTGGACCCGGACCACATGGTCAGGTTGGAACCACCCAAGTCGGCCGAGCCACCCAGCAGTTCGGGCAGCAACTTGCCGAAGGTTTCGATGGTGTTCTGCGAGGCCTTGCGGCTGGCGATTTTCTCGGCTTTTTCCTGGCACTCCGCGATATAGGCTTCGGCTTTAGCACCGAAATCGGCGGGCAGCTCCCCATGGATCACCCGGCGCTCGAATTCAGCTGCCAATTCGGGGTGAGCTTTTTTGTAGGCTTCGAAGCGCTCCTGCCAGCTCTTTTGGGCTTTGGCGCCTTTCTCGGTGGCATCCCAACCTTTGTAGATATCGTCGGGAATTTCGAAGGGCCCGTGGTTCCAGTTCAGCTCTTTGCGCACCAGAGCGATTTCGTCATCGCCCAGCGGGGAGCCGTGCGAAGCGTGGCTGCCGGCTTTGTTGGGCGAGCCAAACCCGATCACAGTCTTGCAGCAAATCATGGTGGGCTTGCCAGTCTCGGCTTGAGCCGCTTCAATGGCTTTTTTCACCGCGGCACTGTCGTGACCGTCAACGTTCGGGACCACATGCCAGCCGTAGGCTTCAAAGCGCTTGGGAGTATCGTCGGTAAACCAGCCTTCCACTTCACCGTCGATGGAAATACCGTTGTCGTCGTAAAAGGCGATCAGCTTGCCCAGACCCAAGGTACCGGCCAGTGAGCCCACTTCGTGAGAAATGCCTTCCATCAGGCAGCCGTCACCCAAGAATACGTAGGTGTAGTGGTCGACGATTTCGTGACCGTCGCGGTTGAAATGCGCCGCCAGGGTCTTCTCAGCCACCGCCATGCCTACGCCATTGGCGAAACCCTGACCCAGAGGACCGGTGGTGGTCTCCACCCCCGGCGTGTAGCCCAGCTCGGGGTGGCCCGGAGTCTTGGAGTGCAGCTGGCGGAAGTTCTTCAGCTCTTCCATAGGAAGGTCGTAGCCGCTCAGGTGCAGCAGAGAGTAAACCAGCATTGAACCGTGGCCGTTGGAGAGAATGAAACGGTCGCGGTCGGCCCAGAAGGGGTCCTTGGGGTTGTGCTTGAGAAAATCGTTGTACAGAACTTCGGCAATGTCGGCCATGCCCATGGGGGCGCCGGGGTGGCCACTGTTGGCTTTCTGAACGGCGTCCATACTCAGGGCGCGAATGGCGTTGGCTAAATCTTTGCGTGAGGGCATGAGTTAGAAAGCTCCTTGGCTGATTGCTTTAAGGTTAAGAACTGCCGGGTGCGGATCGGAAATCTAGTCACTCCGATCAAGCGAACAAATCGAGAACCAGCAATTGTATGACATTTGGGAACACTAAAGAAGGCCATTATTCTCCC
>CAZKCY010000212.1:0-891 GCA_964551155.1 uncultured Marinimicrobium sp.
CAGCCTCAACAAAAAACCCATCGCCATCTTTGTGGGCGTCGCCGCTCTGTTACTGCTCACGGCAATGCTGATCTACATCAACAGCCGGCCCGAGGTACCAAAGTTTTCGGAATACCCAGCGGGCAGCGAACGCAAAGAAGTTTTTTTTGACTACTTCTTGCCGCTGGTTAAACAGCGCAACAAAGAAATACTGCAGACCCGCGCGCAGCTTGAGGAGTTGCGCGACCAGGCAAACTCGCTCACCAGCCGCCAGAAGCGCGAGCTTATCAAGCTCGCCAGCCGCTACCGCATCGAGGAGTTTGACCCCGGCAACGCCGCGCACTGGGACCTGCTATTGCGTCGAGTGGATGTTGTGCCGCCATCGCTCGCGCTGGCACAAGCAGCCAATGAAAGCGCTTGGGGCACGTCGCGTTTCTCGCTGGAAGGCTACAATTATTTTGGCCACTGGTGCTTTACCGAAGGCTGCGGCCTGGTGCCGGAAAGCCGAGAAACTGGCAGAACCCACGAAGTGGCGGATTTCGGCTCGCCGCGAGAGTCGGTCGAAGCTTACATCCGCAACCTCAACCGCCACCAAGCTTACAAAGATTTGCGCCTGATCCGCGAAGACCTGCGCGAAAGCGACAAACCGATCACCGGCCTTGCCTTGGCAGCTGGCTTGGGGCGCTATTCCGAGCGGGGAGAGGAATATATTCACGAGCTGCGCTCAATGATCCGCTACAACGACTTAGACCAACTGGACCAATAATGGGTATTTGATCGAAGCCGGGGGGCCTCGATTCAAGTCGACATACTCAGAGTGGTGAATTTTGACGGCCCCGGCCCGGTGGTTTAGGTTTTATCAAAAACACAGCTGGTGATGACCTGGAGATTGTTGCGGACCCGGTGATGCAC
>CAZKCY010000212.1:901-5066 GCA_964551155.1 uncultured Marinimicrobium sp.
AAAAACAAACCTTAATAATTCTGTTGTTTGATACGGAGATTCGCCATGTTTCGAGCTACCGCCGGCCAGTTGCTGGTCGCGTTCACTCTCAGCCTGTTTGCCGGCCTGAGCTTTGCCCAACCAGCTACTGTCGACTCTGCGACCAGCACTGCAACCGATGACTCCGGGCCCTTAATAGTTGGTACCAAAATAGCGCCGCCTTTCGTGGTAAAAGAAAGTGACGGTAGCCTGTCCGGTATCAGTATCGAGCTGTGGCAAAGGGTCGCCGCAGAACTGGGGCTCGAATACGAACTGAAGGAAGTCGATCTACAACAGCTATTGGATGGCCTTCAAGATGGTTCGCTGGATGTCTCGGTGGCGGCGCTCACGGTTACCGCCGAGCGCGAGAAGCGGATCGACTTCACCCATCCGTTTCACACCACTGGCCTGGCCATAGCGGTACCCAGCCAAGGCAGTGCGCTCTGGACCACCATAAAACGGTTTTTTTCCTGGGAGTTTCTGCTGGCGTTACTGGCGCTTGGTGGCTTGCTGTTGCTGGTTGGGTTTGTATTCTGGCTGACCGAGCGGCGCAAAAACCCGGAGATGTTCGGTGGCACACCAGCTGAAGGAATAGGCGCCAGCTTCTGGTGGGCGGCGGTTACCATGACCACCGTCGGCTACGGCGACAAGGCGCCGGTGACCTTCGGCGGACGCCTGGTTGCCCTCATATGGATGTTCGCCGCCATTATTCTGATTTCCAGTTTTACCGCCGCCATAGCGACAAGCCTGACCGTAAGCCAGCTGGAAACCTCGGTGCAAGGGCCGGACGACTTACCCCGCGTGAGTGTCACTACGGTGCGTAATTCCGCCAGCGCCGCTTACCTGAGCGATCGCGGCATAGCCTTCGAACCTCAAGCCGACTTGGCAACGGCGCTCGAAGAGCTCGCCAGCGGCCGCTACGAGGCGCTGGTCTACGACCAGCCGATTCTCCAATACCTGTCGGGTCAGGAACATCCCAAACGGGTCCAGGTGCTGCCCAATAATTTTGAGCGCCAGGATTACGGCATAGCGCTGCCCGAAGACGGCGATCTGCGCGACCCGATCAACGAACAACTACTGGAAGTTATTGCCAGCGAAGAGTGGAAAGACGTGTTGCAGCGTTATCTAGGCGAACGAGAATGATGCTTTTGCTCCTGGTGACAAAGCGCTCGCCAACGCCAGCGAATTTACTTTCACGGTTCCCGCTGGCGCCTTTTGTTGGCACATCGGATAACAACGACGGCGATTTATGTGCTTGAATTTAAAGAAAAATGAGCCATAGTGAGAGAGAGGTTGTGGGTCGCCCGCAGCTGGAAAGATGCCAACGCATGAAACAGTGGTCGGCCGGAGCTTGGGAATGGTTAGCGAGAAAGAGACTGGCAAAAAGTATCTGATACGCGAAGCCGTAGAAGAGGATCTGCCGGTATTGGTAGAGTTCCTCGCCAAGCTGGCACTGCACGTAGCGGGCGCCCCGCCCCAAAGCCTGAAGGAGGGTGAATGGCAGCGTCTCTTTGCAGTATTACGCTCATCCCTAAGCGACGATAACAAGCAGCTTATAGTGGCCGAGGTTCCCGGAACCGGTCTGGTTGGTATGGGCTATATCTATGTATTGCGTAGCCAAGGTATCTGGGAACAGACCAGCCATGTGGAGTTCAGGTCGGCATTTATTGATGATGTCTGGGTAGAACCGGAATTCCGTAAGCTGGGGATTTTTCCAGACCTGTTGCGGAAGCTGGTGGCGTTCGCGGAGAGCCGCGGAGCTTATGAGCTGATTCTAGAGTACTCCGCATCCAACAAAGAGGCCAAGGCGGCCTGGAGCCGGCTAGGTTTCAAAACTACGGGAGTACGAGCCGCGGCATTCACAACCTCGGTGCAGGAAGCCCTGGCAAACCGGCCCTGAAGCGGGCACTGTTAGGCTATCTGACACATCAAATCCGAAAAGGAGACTGGAGTGCGAGGCGATCGAACCGTAAATGTCTTTTTTGATGAGCTCATGCTCGGCCATAATCCCGAGGTGGATCTACCCTTCGTTCCCAGCCGGGTGGAGAAGCGGGTCAGACACATCTTGCAGGGGCTGGACTTCAAGTGGAGTTATCCAGAACACCCAGGCCGCCTGACCTCGATCATGAAGTATCTGGACGAGCATCCCGTTCCCGGTGTTCAGATCAAGGCGGGAAAAAGCGCCACGTACAACCAGCTCGCCCGGGTACATACCACCTCCTATCTGGATCACATTTTCTCGCTTGAGGGCCAAAGCGCCTGGCTGGACTCGGATACCACCGCCGTTTCGCCCGACAGCATCAAGGCCGCTACCACTGCCGCCGGGAATGCCATTGCGGCAGTGGAGAGCGTCATCAAGGGCGAATGCCAAAGCGCCTTCGCACTGGTGCGTCCACCCGGCCATCACGCGGAACCGGTCAGAGCACGGGGCTTCTGTATGTTGAACAATGTCGCGGTGGCCGCCGCCCATGCTCAGGCAAAACTGGGCTGTGAGCGGGTGCTGATCGTTGACTGGGATGCACACCACGGCAATGGCACCCAGGATATTTTCTGGGCCGACCCGGACGTGATGTTCTTCGACACCCACGTTGCCGCTCCCTTTTATCCGGGTTCCGGTGACCTGGAAGAGGTAGGCGCAGGTTTCGGCGAGGGCTACACCATCAATGTCCCACTTCCAGAGTCAGCCGGTGATATTGCCTTTGAAAAAGTGTTCCGCGAAATACTGGTGCCCGCCGCCGAACGCTTCAAGCCGGACCTGGTATTGGTCTCGGCGGGATTCGATCCCCACCGCAATGACATGGCGCTGAACCTCACCTATGACGGATTCAAAGTCATCACCCGTATCATCCAGGAAATTGCCGACAAACACTGCCAAGGAAGACTCGCCCTGGTGCTGGAGGGCGGCTACAACCTGACTTCCCTCTCTCGGGGTGTCCACGCTGTGCTGGAAGTACTTGCCGGCGGAGAGGTGCCGGAGCTTCTGGAATCGGGCGTAAAGGAAGCCAACGAAGCCGCGGAGTTTCACCGCAGCGCCTTCAGCGACGATGATTGAGAGCCTTCAGCGACCGGTGATTGAGAGCCTTCAGCGACCGATGCTTGAGAGGGCTGGCAGGACGTTTTACCCGCTTATCTGGAAGACCGGTACCAATCGTAATAGCCAAGCGCGCAGGAAGCTTCAAGGCTCCGCGCCATCTGCTAAACTCTTTGCCACAAAATAACTTTTGGCCGGGCCCACTGCCCAGTGCCTCGAATTGAGAGATCCCCTATGCCCTATTTGCGCCTATTTGTCGCGGTCCTGCTCGGTTCCGTGTTAGCGAGTTGCTCAAGCCCTTCATCCCAAACACCCGAAACCTCGGTTGCCGAAATCGGCCACAGCGTCGCCCAATGGCAACTGGCCCATATGGACGAGTTTGACTACGTCCGAACCTTTCGCGACCACACTGCCCAGGACACCGGCTGGGTCCAGGCGGCTTTTTATATAGGTTTGAACCGCTGGTACGAAACCACCGGCAAGCCCGAGTACCGCCAGGCACTCATCGACAAAGCCGAAGCCAACGATTGGCAACTGGGGCCGCTTTACTGGCATGCCGACGACCAGGCCATAGCGCAAGTGTATCTGGCCCTGAACGATGATACCGACAAGGCCGATTACACTCAGGTTCAAGCCGCTTTTGACAAGATTATGGAAGTTGCGCCCGACAACAGCCTGAAGTTTGAGCGCGACCCGAGCGGGCTTGCCGAAGGTACTTGCCAGTGGCGCTGGTGCTGGTGCGACGCCCTGTTTATGGCTCCACCGGCTTGGGCCGGCTTGAGCCGAGTTACCGGAGACCCCAGCTACCGTGAATACGCGTTGGACGAGTATTGGGCTGCGTATGAATATATGTACGACCAGGAAGAACATTTGTTCTATCGCGACAGCCGCTTTTTTGATCGCCAGACCGAGCATGGTAACAAGGTGTTCTGGAGCCGGGGCAACGGCTGGGTGTTTGCCGGTTTGCCGCTGCTGTTGGAGCAACTCCCGGAACAGCACCCGGACAGAGCCAAGCTCTTAGAGGTATACCGGGAAATGGCCTATAAATTCCAAAGCATCCAACACCCTTCCGGCTACTGGGCCTCTTCGCTGCTGGATGTCGACCACGCGCCTCTG
>CAZKCY010000213.1:0-5054 GCA_964551155.1 uncultured Marinimicrobium sp.
CAATATTGGAGGCGTAGTCGCTGCTATGGCTGAAGGCTATTGCGTCTTCGGCGCTTGGGGCCCACACATGGAATTCGTGCGAAAAGGCGCCACCGATGGAGCCGGTATCGGCAAGAACCGGCCGGTATTCCAGGCCGAGGCGGTCAAAAATTGCACAGTAGGTGCTGTGCATGACTTCGTAGGTTTCCTGCAGCGATTCCTGGTTCAAGTGGAAGGAGTAGGCGTCCTTCATGATGAATTCCCTGGAGCGCATCACCCCGAAGCGAGGCCGAATTTCATCGCGGAATTTGGTTTGAATTTGGTAGAAATTGGCCGGGAGTTGTTTATAACTGTTGATCTCACCGCGAATCAAATCGGTAATCACTTCCTCGTGGGTGGGACCCAGGCAGAAGGCCCGGTCGTGGCGATCGCTGATTCGCAGCAGCTCGGGTCCGTATTGTTGCCAGCGTCCAGACTCCTGCCACAACTCGGCCGGCTGCACCACTGGCATCAGGACTTCTTGAGCTCCAGATTTGTCCATTTCTTCGCGGATAATGCGTTCGACTTTGCGCAACACTCTAAGGCCCAGTGGCATCCAAGTGTAAAGTCCGGAAGCCAGTTTGCGGATCATGCCGGCGCGCAGCATAAGCTGGTGGCTGATCACCTCGGCGTCGGAAGGTGTTTCTTTCAAAGTGGCAATCAAAAAACGGCTGGAACGCATAAGTCGGCTTCTTAATGGCTATAATATGGATAGAAGGTAAAAAACAGTGGTTCTATTCTACGGTGGATAATCGCCCGGGTACAGATGCCTAGCGCCCGGTTTTGTTTGGCAACAGGATGACTTTATGTTTGAACTGCACGCTCAGTTAACTCGAGATACCGTGCCCGTGGGCCGGTTTCCGCTTTCCTTGCTGCTACTCGCCAGAGATGCCAATTACCCTTGGTGCATATTGGTCCCGCAGCGTGAGGATGTATTCGAAATTCACCATTTGAGCGAAGCCGATCAGCTGCAATTGATACGAGAGTCCTGCAGGCTAGCGGAAACCATGACCAGCATTTTCGATGCTGACAAAATGAATGTCGCTGCCCTTGGCAACCAGGTGCGCCAGCTGCACCTTCATCATGTGGCCCGATTCAAGGAGGATCCGGCTTGGCCCCGGCCTATCTGGGGAGCGGTAGAAGCGAAAACTTATCCGCCCAAGGCGTTGGAAGAAAGGCTCGAGCTATTGCGTGGAGCACTGGTAGGAGAAGATTTCGAAGTGCTCGAGACGTGATCTTGGGGCGAGTCTTAGGTGTCGGTATAGGAGGGTGCCTCGGCCCTAAACTCCGTTTCTTTAAAAGATAAAAAAACCCCGCTGACGGCGGGGTTTTTTATTGAGCTGAAAGTGGCTTAGAGGGCCATTTCCTTCAGCTTTTTCAATGGGCGTACCTTAACGGCAGTGCTTGCAGGTTTGGCCTTGAACACGGTTTCTTCTCCGGTGAAGGGATTAATGCCCTTGCGTGCCTTGGTGGCAGGCTTTTTAACGGTGTTTATTTTCAACAGGCCCGGGAGTACGAACTCACCGACGCTGCGCTTTTTGATATGGCCTTCAATAATTGCGGTCAGTTCATCCAGCACAGACTGAACCTGCTTCTTGCTCAAATCGGTATTTTCCGCGATTTGATTGAGAATTTGAGTCTTGTTGTAACGCTCAGTAACAGCCTTGACTTTACGCTCGGCGGGCTTGGCCGCAGCGGTTTTCTTGGCGGGTGCTTTTTTGGCAGCAGGTGCTTTTTTTGCCGCAGTTTTACGAGCAGCCATAGGAGATTCCTTTTAATTATCAAATGGGTGGTTTGAAGATAAACCGGTGGATGACCGATTTACACACAGCTTCTCTAGTCGCGCAAAGCCTATAAATACAGGCTTTTTGTGCAACCTTGCAAAGCTCGCTCTATGTATAAAGGATAAATTTCACTTGGGCAACCAAAAAATGCGTTTTTACCCTTTAAATAAAGAGTTTTTAACAAATTAAGGCTCTTGTCTTGACACTTCTGAGCCTGTCTTGTTAAAGACTCAAAACCCTCAGCTTGGGATCTGGTCGGGCGAGCTCCCAAAGACGGGAGAAGGCCTCACGCAGGTTCTGAACTTCAGCAGCGCCCGCATAGTTGACAAAGCCGCGGTACTCCTTGTCGTCATTCTTGTAGACGAGTTGGTCTCTATCGCAGAGCACAAAGGCCATCTCGCTGTTTTCAGGCTCCTCGATTAGTTTGCGCAGCTGTATTTTGCTCGGCAACCTCTGGGACAGGCGCACCAGTCGATGACTGTTTTCCACCAGTGGTCGGGTATCACGCACCAGTATGCGTACTTGGGCTTGGGCGTGGGCGCGCGCCATTTTAGAAATGGCCCCCACCGGATCCATGTGGTTAAAAACCGGATAATCGAGGCTATGGCTGAGGATATCAATATGACGGCGAGCATTTGCGCATATATGGGTGATCTGGTCCCGAAAGTCCTGGCAGGATTCCAGCAACAACAATTGATCACTGACGGCAGAAGGTTTGGGCATGGCTCCGATCTCCGATTTCAGGCCTTTATAGGCTTTAGAAACATCGCTTGGTGGGGGATGCCGGCGTCCATGAATATCGCTCCCTGGGCACTAAAACCCAAGCGCTGATAGAAGGCCAGCCGTTCAGATTGGGCATTTAGATGGATGTGCGGCGGCCGGATTGCGGCGTCTTGCTGGCACCAGTGAATGACCGCTCGCATTAAAGCGGTGCCAACACCCCGGCGCCGCCAGGGAGGCAATACCGCAACTCTACCGATATGGTATCTGGCAGTTTCGTCGCCATTTGTCTCTTCAACAATTACTCTCGCGGTACCAACTGCTTCACCCGAAGGGGTCAAAGCCAGAAAGTGGCGCGCCGAATCATCCTGACCGTCCCACTCTTCGGATTCCGCGACGCCCTGCTCGTGGATAAACACCCGCCGTCTTATGTCGCTAAGAATCGGACCCTCGCTCGTCCAACTGGTTTGCTTAATTGCTATAGCCCCGTGGTTTGGCATGCTCGGTGGTCCTCAGATCGTTCTCGACGATTCTAGTTTACGTCAAGGGGCGGTACCAGTGTAGGAGGCTGGGTAGTAGGTTTCGGGTTCGAGATTTTGCCCTGGCGCTGTTGCCGTTGAGGGGTTGAATAAGTGGTTGGTCTCTAATGCCCAATTATCACATAAGAAAACTATTGCACTAATGAAAAAAAATAGCTATAACTGACAATGTCGTATCTAAGGCATTTGTAATACGAAAGAAAAGCGGTGTCGTACGCCTTTAGATGCTTCGCAACCCACGAGACAAAACTTAATAAAATTAGGGTATTGCTTTGACTGATTCGAAGGTCAGAAACTGTTTTTTATATTGCTTTGCAGGCTTGAAGCGCCGGCTGACTGGCGTTTTGTTCACCTGTATGGCTTTGAGTTCGAGCCTTCCGGTTCTAGCGGGCGACGAAGATGCTCTGACTATCTGGTTCGATCGACCGGCGAGCGAATGGGAAGGTGAGGTGTTGCCGATTGGCAACGGCGCCATGGGCGCTGCAGTAGCGGGCGGGATTGAGCTTGAGCGGCTGCAGTTTAACGAGAAAACTCTCTGGACCGGCGGCCCAGCCCCGGGCCGTGACTACGATTACGGTATCCCCGATCAGCCGCGAATAGAGCCTTTGAGGCAAGTGCAGGGCCTGCTTCTAGAGAAGGGTTCTCTCAAGCCGGAAGCCGTTGCCGAGCAGCTAGGCCGACCGGTAAAAGATTACGGCAACTACCAAAACTTTGGCTACTTGGTTCTTAATCACTCGGTACCGGCCGAGGTGGAAAACTACCGCCGACAGCTGAATCTCGCTGAGGGCCTTGCCAGCGTTAGCTACACTTCTGGTGGCGTACACTATAGGCGCGAATATTTCGCCAGCTACCCCGATCAGGTTATTGTGGTTCGGCTGTCCGCCAGTGAGCCTGGGAAAATAGCTTTCAGCGCCGGTTTGGAAGTTCCGGACAATCGTAGCGCCAATCACCAGCTGCAGAAAGATTGGATAAAGGTAAGCGGCAGCCTCAAAGACAACGCCTTGCCCTATGCGGCCCAATTGAGAGTTCTTAACGAGGGTGGCGAGCGGAAAGTTCAGGACCACAAGCAGGTTGTTACCGGGGCCGATTCGGCGGTCCTGATTCTCAGCGCTGGGACCGGTTATGCGCAACAGTATCCCGCTTACCGGGGTGATCTGCCTTTGCCGGCGGTCGAAGCGCGCAACCTTGCTGCAGCCGAGCAAAGCTATGCAAGCCTGCGCTCGCGCCATATTGAAGATCATAGCGCGCTTATGGGCCGAGTTAGCCTGGCGCTGGGTCAAGAAATGCCCGATCTGCCTACCCCCGCTCTGCTCGCCACCTATAAAGAGGGACGAGCCGATATCGGGGCCCAGCGCGCTCTGGAGACGCTCTATTTTCAATTCGGTCGTTACCTGTTGATTAGCTCATCTCGCGCCGGTTCTCTGCCGGCTAACCTCCAGGGCGTATGGAACAATTCCAACACGCCGCCTTGGAATGCCGACTATCACGTCAACATCAACCTGCAGATGAACTACTGGCCGGCGGAGGTCACCAATCTCTCCGAAACCACTGCGCCGCTGTTCGACTTTATCGACAGTCTGGTGGAACCGGGCCAGGAATCGGCGCGCAAACTTTTGGGTGCTAAGGGTTGGACGGCTTTCCTTAATACCAATATTTGGGGTTTTACCGGGGTGATCGAATGGCCCACAGCCTTCTGGCAACCCGAGGCTGGAGCCTGGTTAACTCAGCACTACTACGAGCACTATTTATTCACCGGTGACCGAGAGTTTTTGCGCACTCGCGCTTACCCGGTTATGCGCGGCGCCGCCCAGGTCTGGCTCGATGCTCTGGTGATAGATCCGCGCGACGGCAAACTGGTGGTTTCGCCCAGCTACTCGCCCGAGCATGGTGACTTCACCATGGGCGCCGCTATGTCACAACAGATTGTTCAAGATTTGTTTATCAACACTCGCGCTGCCGCTTTGGAATTGGAAGACAAGGCTTTTGCTTTCGA
>CAZKCY010000214.1:0-2942 GCA_964551155.1 uncultured Marinimicrobium sp.
TGTCGGCTGGCCGAGGCCAACCCCCACACCATTCCCCAGACCATAGAACGGCATTTGCTGGGAGTCACCCGGGAGCAACTGGCCAGCACGTAGATGTCGCTCTGGTCCATGCCCGAGGAAGTGGTGGTAGCGCTTCGGCATCAGAACAATCCCGACTATCAGGGCGAACATCACCGCTTTGCCAAGCTCATTTATGTGGCTCAGCGGCTCCTGCTACAGGAGGGTATAGGGCGCGGTCCAAAACTGGAGATAGCTCCGGAAATCTTTGCCGAGCTGCATCTGGACCCAACCAAAGCCCGTGCCACTGTTGCCAATGTTATAGAGTCGAGCGAAGAGCTGGATCATATTGCTTTACAGCTCACCCCGCACTGACAGCCGGCGCCGTCCAGGTTAGTGCGGGGGCTCCAAACAGATCGGCAACCTCAGCCAAGCACGTTTCCAAGAGCGGTGGTGTCTGCTGCGTCGTTTCTGGATGATCGCTGCTAATAGCTTTCACTGGCGGCAATATTTCTAGCGTTTGAGGAGTCTATGTTCACAGCTGAAAAGATCCGCTCAGCGGCGCAGATTCTGGCCAATCGACGGCGAAGCGGCGAACCGGGCGAGCGCCTTTCCAGCGACTGTCGCCCGATGGGTTTGGAGGCCGCCCTTGCCGTTCAGGAGGCCGTGACCCAAGAGCTGGGTGATAGCATCGGTGGTTGGAAGTGCCTGGAGCCACCTCCGGAACGCTTGGTTTTGGGGCCTATCTACCAAACCGATATCACTCGATCCAGCCCGGTTCGGCTCTGGGCGCCGGAGGGGGTGGCCCGGATAGAGCCGGAGCTAAGTTTTGTTTTGAGCCGCGACCTACCAGCGCGCGCGCAACCCTACTCCAAAGGCGAGCTAGATGCCGCCATCGGCCAAACCCACTTGGCTCTGGAGCTGATTCAAAGTCGCTACCGCGACCCCGCCGAAGTAGAGTTCCCGGAATTACTCGCCGACGGGCTGCTCAACCAAGGCCTATTCCTGGGCCCTGAAATCGACGGCGAGTTGGCCCGCACCGCGCGTGAAATACCCATCTCCTTGCAGTCATCCGAGGCTGCACCCCAGCATTTTCAAGGCCGCCACCCCAACACTATGCCGCGCGCGCCTTTTTACTGGCTGGCAGAATTCCTGCGCTCCCGAGGCCAGGATTTGAAACAAGGTCAAATCATTATTACCGGCTCCTATGCCGGTGTGCTTGAGGCCCCTTTGAACCAGCCGGTAACGATTCGGTTTGGTAATCTGGGCGAGTTGACTGTGGAATTCGAGGCCCGTTAATGAGCGACATATTCGAGCAAAAGCCGCACTTTTCCTGCGAAATTCCATTGCGCTGGGGGGATATGGACGCCTTCGGTCACGTCAATAACACCCTCTACTTGCGCTACTGTGAAGAGGCGCGTTTCCAGTGGCTGGCCGACGCCAATATCGAAGTGAACGAGAGCTCTTATCCGGTGATCGTCACCGTCGCCTGTACTTTTAATCGGCCGGTGTTTTATCCGGAAACCATTCGGGTGGACTGCTACGCAGCCGAACCCGGCAATAGCAGTTTTATGGCCTATTACCGCATGTACACCCGTGCCGAGCCCAAGGACCCAGCGGCTGAAGCAAGCAGCAAAATTGTCTGGATTGATGGCGAGGGTAAATCAAAGCGTCTGCCGGACGATATTCGCCGTTGGTTTGATTGATTTGGGAAGGTGAACGATGGACGGTAAACGGGGAACGATAAATAAACCTGAGTTTGGTGGTTAGTGAAAATTATCGCCTAGCATTCCCCGTTCCCCGTCAACATCAGTTGGCAACTGGTTTCCTGCTCTCAAACCGCTCTCGATCGAGTAAGCCCTCGCTCTTGGCCACCACCGTTGAGACCATGGCATCGCCGGTAATATTGACGGCGGTGCGCACCATATCCAGCAGCCGGTCGATGCCGATGATCAGGGCAATTCCCTCCACTGGCAGGCCGGCTTGCTTAAGTACCATCGCCAGGGTAATCAAGCCCACGCCCGGCACCCCGGCTGTACCTATGGAGGCCAGAGTGGCGGTGAGGATCACCATCAGATAGCCGGTTAGCGCTATGTCTATACCATAGACCTGGGCAATAAACACCGTCGCCACGCCCTGCATTATGGCGGTGCCGTCCATGTTGATGGTGGCCCCCAGAGGTACGCTGAAAGAGGCCACTTTGTTGTCGACCCCCAGATCTTTTTCTACCGTGCGCAGAGTTACCGGCAGAGTGGCGTTGCTGGAGGCGGTGCTGAAACCAAACACCATCACCGGCCACATTTTGCGCATAAAAATGGTCGGGTTGAGGCGCGTCAGCAGATTCAGCAACAGCGGATAGACACCCAGGCCATGCAGCAACAATACCAGCAGAACCGTGGCGAAATAGAGCCCCAGATCGGCGATGGCCTGCCAGCCCAATTCTGAAAATAGTTTCGCCAACAGACAGAAAACCCCGTAGGGCGCCAGATACATCAGCATCATCACCAGCTTCAAAATCACTTGGTTGAGGTTGTCGAAAAACCTCAAGAGCTCTTCGCCTGCGGTGCCGCCGGTGCGCGCTATGGCAATGCCGAGCAGTAGGGCAAAAACGATAATCTGTAGCATATTGCCCTCGGCCAGGGCTTCTACGGGATTTTTGGGCACTATATCGATCAGGGTTTGTTTCAGAGAGGGACTTTCGACACTCTCAAATTCCACTGGCTGCTCAGTATCCAGCTCGACGCCCTGGCCCGGGTCAATCAGGTTGGCGATACCCAGTGCCAGGCTAATGGCCAGGGCCGTGGTGAGCAGATACAGCCCCAGGGTCTTTACAGCCATAACCCCCATGCGGCTGTCGCTGCCCAGAGTGCCGCTGCCGCAAACCAGAGACACAAACACCAGAGGCACCACCAGCAGGGTTAGCGAGGCAATAAAAATCTGCCCGA
>CAZKCY010000214.1:2952-5025 GCA_964551155.1 uncultured Marinimicrobium sp.
CAGCCAGGAGTAGATCGGGTGCTCTTGATCCAGGCCGGGTATCAGGTGGATGACTACACCTGTCGCTATGCCCAGAACCATGGCGAGGATGATGCGTTGTGTCAGAGTCATAAGCGTCTCTTGTTATCGTTGTTTTGCTGGCGGCATGAAGGTCCATTAAAGCAAGATGGGCCCAAGGGGTAAAGCAACCGGGGGCGGCGGCGCTTGGCAAAGATAACCTGTTAGAATGCGCCTCGTTATTCCTGTGCATTGAGGTAAGCTTTTTTGTCGGTACCAACGCGCATCACCTGGCTGACCGAGCCGCGCTGGCATTGGGTCTCGCGGCAGCGCCGAGCCTTGCCCAAAGGCCTGCGCGATTGGTTGCTGGATCAAGGCTCCCTGACCGCCAAACTGATCGAGCTCAGCGGCGACGACTTTGAAGTTGAGGTATTACGCCAATACGTTGGCAGGCCTTCGCTTTCCGAGCGGAGGCGGCTGGGACTTGGTTTGGGAAGCTGGGTGCTGGTGCGCGAAGTGGTGTTGCGAGGTCGGGGCGAGCCCTGGGTATTTGCCCGCAGTCTGGTGCCGCTGACCAGTTTGGTAGGGCCTTTGCGGCAATTGCGGTATTTGCGCGCCCGGCCTTTGGGCGCCTTTTTGTTCGCCCAGCCCAAGCTCGAGCGGGAGCCTATGGAAGTGAGCCGCATCTTGCCGGCGGATACTTATGTGCCAGAATCCTTGCAGGGCAAGGCCAGGCTCTGGGGCCGGCGCTCGGTATTTCGGCTGGCTGGCAAGCCTCTGTTGGTCAGTGAAGTGTTTCTGAAACCCTTTAGCCAAATGTTCGAATCATGAAACCAAAACGATCCAGTGCCAAAGCGCGGCGTCCGGTTCGCGCCCCTGTTCGCCCCCCGAACAGCCATCCTTGGTTGGAGCTGGCGCGTCAGCGCTTGCCCGTCTACTTGCAGCTGACCCGGCTGAACCGGCCCATAGGTACTTTTTTGTTGCTCTGGCCAACCCTCTGGGCGCTTTGGCTGGCCGCCGAGGGTGTGCCGGATTGGGATCTGCTGATCATTTTTGTGCTGGGGGTGTTTTTGATGCGCTCCGCCGGCTGCGTGATCAACGATTTTGCCGATCGCAAGATCGACGGCCATGTAAAGCGCACCAAGGCCCGGCCTCTGGCCACCGGCCAGGTTTCCAGCCGCGAAGCCATCATTTTGTTTTTGGTCCTCTGTTCGGCAGCGTTCGGGCTGGTGCTGCTCACTAATACCTTCACCATTAAACTTTCCTTCGGTGCCGTGGCGCTGGCGTTTTGTTACCCCTTTATGAAGCGCTACACCCATTTGCCGCAGGTGGTTCTGGGGGCCGCTTTTGCCTGGAGTGTACCTATGGTCTTTGCCGCACAGCGGGGCGAGTTGGGGCCGGAAGTTTGGCTGGTGTACACCGCCGTGGTGCTTTGGACGGTGGTCTACGATACCTTTTACGCCATGGTCGATCGCGACGACGATCTGAAAATTGGCGTCAAGTCGACTGCCGTTTTGTTCGGCGAACAGGATCGAGTGATCACCGGCTTACTGCAAATCATGACCCTTTACGCTCTGGTAATGGTGGGCGGGCGTTTTGACTTGGGAATTTTTTATTATCTCGGCCTGGCGGTGGCCGCTCTGCTGTTCGGTTATCAGCAGTTGTTGATTCGCAATCGGGAACGCGACCTCTGCTTTCGGGCTTTTTTAAATAACAACTGGGTCGGATTTGCAGTGTTTCTGGGTATAGCGCTGCATTTTGTCGCAAATTGAGGCTTAAACCCCTCTTTCCGGAGCTGATTTCGTTGTTTCCGCCGCTATACTCGCCTATGTCATAATTGTGTAACACTTAATTTATTAAATACGCTTGCGATTTGGCCTAATCATTCAAGGAAAGGGCTTAAGTTTTCATAACCGACAGGCAAGCATTATGGCAGGGCGCACTATCCTGATCGTTGACGACGAAGCCGCAATTCGCGATATGCTGCGGGTGGCTTTGGAAATGGCGGACTACAAGGTTCTCGAGGCGAGTAACGCCCAGGACGCTCACGCCATGATTGTGGACGAAAACCCTGAC
>CAZKCY010000215.1:0-2271 GCA_964551155.1 uncultured Marinimicrobium sp.
GTTACAATATGCACTTGGTAACCGATGATAGAATGAAACAGATCAAGGACGTTTTCCCCTCTCTCAAACTCGCTCCGTGGAAATAATTCTAGTTGTAGTATAATGAATGTAGTGGGCGGGTAGCTCAGTAGGCAGAGCGCCGGATTGATATAGAAGTTTAAATATTCGGCGGTTGTTTTTGGCTCTTTTTAACCCCTGTCGATTGAGGTCAATTTCCCAGGGCCCCAGTGAGTGTGATTAAATCTCGGCTCTTGTTCAAACAATGCCCGGATGGATCACCCCAACCCATGACTTTCAGCACTTCCGGATTTCTTGAGCCTCGCCTTCGATTACCGCTCTGGATCTGGTTTTTGGCTTTGGCGGCGGGTTTTGTGTTCGCCGCGGCCTCGCTTAATTACGCCCCCAACGATCGAATAAACATTCTCTGGCTTTGGCTGCTCTGGGCGGGACTGCCGCTACTCGGCTCTTTGGTGTCGCTCGGCTTTCTATTGTGCGGTCGCCATCGTCCTTGGTTGTTCCGCTGGCGGGGCCGCTCTTTCAACTGGTACCCGAAAGCCGACCAGCGTTTGCATATGCTCTGGTTATTACAGGGTTTCTGGCTCTTATTGGGTCTGGGTATGCTGCTGGGCTTTGGAGTGCTCTTGCTGCTGACCGATTTGGCTTTTGGCTGGAGCTCCACACTGGTGGATGATGCCGGCGAGTTTCTACAGCTAGTTCAGTTTCTCTCTCTGCCCTGGCAGGCGGTTTGGCCCGAAGCGGTGCCAGATGCCGTCTTGATGGAGGCAACCCGTTTTATACGCATTGCGCCGGATATCAGTGGCACTGAGAGCGCCGGTGACTGGTGGCGCTTTTTGATGGCTAGTCTGATTTGTTACAACCTCGCACCCCGGGCGCTACTGGGGCTTGGCGTTTACCTTCGCTGGCGCGCTTTGCGGGCTTCTTTCCCCAATCTCAGTCAAGTTGGTAGCTCTGGCAATTACCAGCCGGCCGCCAACCAACTTAGGGAATCCGACCAAGCCAACTGGCAATCTGTGCCAGCGCTTTCCTGGGAGTTGCCGGGCGCTGAAGGCCATGGTTTCGGCCTTGGGCAATGGCAAGCCGATAAACGAGCTCTCGAAGCGGTGTTGGAGCAACAGCCACAGCGTTTGCTTTGGCGAGTGAACGCCAGTCGCTCGCCGGTAGCTGAGCTGGCAGATTTGGTGCAGTTGGCGCGTGAACTGGGCGTAGAAGAGCAAGGGCTGCTGGCGGTAGCCGATTCGAGCACCCGGCGCGAACGCCACATCGCCAGTTGGCGCAGCTTCTGTCGGCGGCAGCAATTGATCTGGGTGACTTCCTGATGGACAAAATTTCCGCTCCCCATCTGTGTGTTGTCGGGCATCCCAATCGGGGCAAATCGTCAATTGTGTCCACATTGACCGAGAACGACCGGGTACTGGTAAGTCCGGAATCGGGTACGACCCGTACGGCGGATAAGTTCGAATTCCGGCTTCAGGGCCGGGTAATGCTGACCCTGACCGACACCCCAGGTTTTCAGCGCGCGCGCCAACTGCTGGCCTGGCTCGAGGCCGAATCGATCAGCCCCGGTGACCGGCCCCAGCGAGTGCGTGAATTTCTGGCTCAGCCGGAGCACCGGAGCCGCTTCCCCGACGAGGTAGCTCTGCTCACACCGATTATGGAAGGTGCCGGTATTCTCTACGTGGTGGACGGTGCCCAGCCGCCATCGCCCGCCGATGAGGCTGAAATGGAGATTCTGCGTTGGACCGGCCAGCCGCGCATGGCGATTATCAATCCCATGGACGAGCAGGCGGCGGTGGAAACCTGGCAGCGAACCCTGACCCAGTTTTTTCAATGGGTGAGGGTATTCAACCCGCTCACCGCCGCTCTGCCGGCTCGGCAATCCTTGCTCCGGGCTTTGGGAGAGCTGGCGCCTGGCTGGTCAGAGCCGGTTAATCAATTGGTGCATATGCTGCATCAGCGCGATCGGGCTCGTCTGGTCGAAGTGAGCGATTCTCTGGCAGCCTACTGGAGCGAACAAATCACTCACAGAGAAGAAGTGCGCTTGCCCGGGGAGTCGGGCCAACGGGAGGCGGAAGCGCGTTTAAGCCGAGTTTTGGATGAGCGCGAAAGTCAGTTTTTTCAGAGCTTGAAGCGGGCCTGGGGGCACACGACCAGTGCCCTGGAGCGGCAAGCCAGTTGGGAGCTGGAGCGCGAGTCGCTGATGAATACTGAAACCTGGTACCTTTGGGGGCTGCGTCAGCGGGATTTACTACT
>CAZKCY010000215.1:2281-5003 GCA_964551155.1 uncultured Marinimicrobium sp.
GAGCGCGGATTCGATCACGTCGGGGTAGAAGCCCTGTTCGTTCAGAATCGTGCTCGCCAGGGCGCGCAGCCCATGGGCCACCAGCCGTTCCCCGTAGCCCATGCGTTTCAGCGCCATGTTGGCGGTCTGGCGGTGGATATGGGGCTTGGGGGCACATCCATGTTTCTCGGAGCTGTGTCCGGTGGTCTTTTGGGCTCGGCGGGCGGATGGCTGGCAGCGCGTCAGCTGCCGGGGAAGCGCCTGGGGTGGTTGCCTTTGGCGCGCGAGCGACGCTTTTTGGGGCCGGTGCGCCACCCCAACTTTCCTCTGGTGGTTATGGCTCGGGCTCTGACATTCACTCGGCAACTCTGGCTCAAGCCGCACGCCGAGCGCAGCGCTATAGTTTTGAATCGAGCGGACCAGTGGCAGCGCAAGGAGCAGGCTCAGCTGTTGAACTGGGCTAAGCTGTTGCAGCAGGGGCGTTGGCAGGCGAAACATCAGGATGCGCTTGTGCAGTGGGTGCAGACCCAACTGCAAAATTCCATGGAAGAAGCGGTATCAAGGGAGGAGGCAACCACTTGGCGCCCGAATGCGTAAGCAATTGAAGCTTCAAAACGACAAATGCAGCAAGGGCTCGGCGCCCGCTAGATTCCGAATCAAACAAGTTTTACGGACAGAGGTACTTAATGAGCGACTACGACTACGATTTGCTGGTAATTGGCGCCGGTTCTGGCGGCGTGAGAGCCAGCCGGGTGGCGGCCCGGCTGGGAGCAAAAGTGGCGGTAGTTGAAGAACGTTATCTTGGCGGTACCTGCGTCAACGTCGGCTGCGTACCCAAAAAGTTGTTTGTCTATGCCTCGCTCTACCGGGATTTGTTCAAAGCCGCGGCCAGCTTCGGATGGCAGCTCGAAGATCCAAAGTTTACCTGGAGCCAGTTGCTGGCCAACAAAGACAAAGAAATCGATCGGCTCAACCAAGTCTATCGGCGCTTGCTGGATGTTACTGGCGTCACTTTGTTCGAGGAGCGGGCCAAAATTCTGGGTCCGCACAAAGTTGCCGTCGGCAATCGGGAGCTGACCGCGGAGCGTATTTTGATCGCCGTGGGTGGTTGGCCCTGGAAGCCGGATATTCCCGGCGCTGATTTGGCGATCACCTCCAACGAAGCGTTTTTTCTGGATAAGCTGCCCGAGAGTATTGTGATTGTTGGGGGTGGCTACATAGCCGTGGAGTTCGCCGGTATTTTTGATAGCCTGGGGGTGAACACCCACCTGTGCTACAGAGGTGAGCTATTTCTGCGCGGCTTCGACAGCGATTTGCGCGCTTGCCTAGCTAAGGAAATGGCTAACAAGGGCGTGCACTTGCACTTTAATACCGATATTAAAGCCATTGAGGCTTGCGCTGCGGGCGGTTTTAAAGTGGTGGGAGAAAAAGGTGAAGAATGGCGTGCCGAGCAAGTTATGTATGCCACTGGCCGACGCCCGAAAACCGACGATTTGGGCCTGGAAAATACCGCCGTGCGACTGCACGATGACGGTGCCCCAATCATAGACGAATACTTTCAAACCCATGAGCCCTCCATATACGCACTCGGGGATGCAACCGGCCCCTTGGAACTCACGCCCGTGGCGTTGGCTCAGGGCCAGACCTTGGCACAAAACCTATATGGCGGGGACGATCGAAAGCTAAGCTATCGCAATGTCCCGGCGGCGGTGTTCAGCCAACCCTCTATAGGTACTGTGGGTCTGACCGAGGAGCAAGCTCGGGAGCAGTACACCCATATCGACATTTACAAAAACTCTTTTCGTCCTATGCAGTACAGCCTCGGTGAGGTGGATGAGCGGGTTTTGGTAAAACTGGTGGTGGATCGGGAAACTGATCGAGTTCTCGGTTGCCACATGCTGGGTCCGGACGCTGCGGAAATCATCCAGGGCATGGCCGTAGCCCTGACCGCTGGCGCCACCAAAAAAGATTTTGATCGCACCATCGGTATACACCCCACCATGGCCGAGGAGTTTGTTAGCTTGCGACAAGCCAATGGCTGATGAATCGACCAAGCCGCTCGTGCTCTGGCAAAACTGAGGCCGGCTAAACTGATCGAATTCTGAGGAAAAGTTTTAAGGGGAGGCGAGATGACCCGATTTCGGAAACCTTTCGACCGGCGCCAATTTCTGGCGGCCTGCGCCTCTGGCGCTGTCGGTGGCTTAGCTTTGGGAGCTCTACCCTGGAGTTTAGCGAACGCCCAAACCGGAAGCGCCTTACATACCAAAACCATTCCCTCCAGCGGTGAGGCAATACCGGTGATCGGTATGGGCACCTGGATCACGTTTAACGTAGGTGCCAACACCCAGTTGCGCAATCACCGCTTGAAGATTCTGCAGGCGTTTTTCGAAGCCGGCGGCACGGTGATCGATTCCTCGCCCATGTACGGAACCTCTGAGGCGGTGCTCGGTTATTGCCTTGAGCAAATGTCGGAATCCACGCCTGAGTTTTCAGCCACCAAAGTTTGGACTCGCGCTGCCGGTCGTCCACAGGTTGAAGAATCTCTGGGGCTGTGGGGACTGGAGCGGTTCGATCTTCTGCAGGTGCATAATTTGGTGGACTGGCGCGAGCATTTACCGATGCTTCGTGAGATGAAAGAGCAGGGCAGAGTGCGCTATATCGGCGTGACCACCTCTCACGGCCGGCGCCATGACGAGCTCGAGCAAATCATGCGTTCGGAACCACTGGATTTCGTCCAACTGAG
>CAZKCY010000216.1:0-4997 GCA_964551155.1 uncultured Marinimicrobium sp.
CCGTTATTCTGCCCGCGACCGCTGAAGCTGAAACCAATCACCGAGAACACTGACTCGACACTCTCTTGTTCATCTTCCAGATAATAGGATTCAACCCGGTTCATGACCTCTACAGAACGCTCCTTGGTTGCGCCCACTGGAAGCGTCATCTGGGTGAACATCAAGCCTTGATCTTCGTCGGGCAGGAAAGAACCGGGTAAGCGCACAAATAGCAGCCCCAGAACCACCACTATCGCCACATAGATCGCCATATAACGACCGGTTCTCTTGAGCATGTGGCGCACACCACTTTGGTAGCCCTGGGTTGCCCGGTTGAAGGAGCGGTTAAACCAGCCGAAGAACCCCTTCTTCTGATGGTGTTCGGCATCCGCCGGCTTTAACAAAGTGGCGCAAAGCGCGGGTGTCAAGGTCAAGGCTACCACCACGGAAAGAATCATCGCAGAGACTACTGTGATCGAGAACTGCCGGTATATAACCCCGGTGGAGCCGCCAAAAAAAGCCATGGGCACAAAGACCGCCGAGAGCACCAGAGCGATACCGATCAAGGCACCGGTAATTTGCTGCATTGACTTGCGTGTCGCCTCGCGCGGCGACAGTCCGTCTTCGTGCATGACCCGCTCGACGTTCTCCACGACAACGATGGCGTCGTCCACCAAGAGACCAATAGCCAGCACCAAGCCAAACATGGTGAGAGTATTGATGGTGAAGCCAAAGGCCAACAAAACGCCGAAGGTCCCCAGCAGAACCACCGGTACCGCAATCGTTGGAATCAAAGTGGCACGAAAGTTTTGCAGAAAAAGATACATCACCAGAAATACAAGTATGATCGCTTCCACCAGGGTCTTAATCACGCCGTTAATCGACAGTTTTACAAACGGCGTGGTGTCGTAGGGGTAAACCACTTCCAAGCCGACCGGGAAGAAAGGCTGCAATTCGGCAATTCGGGCGCGCACACCCTCGGCGGTATCCAGCGCATTGGCACCCGAAGCCAGAGTAATACCCATGCCAGCGGCTGACTGATTGTTGTACTCGGTTTCAAACTGATAGTTCTCACCGCCGAGCTCAACCCGGGCGATATCCCCCAGGCGAACCAGCGCCGCGCTCGAGTCGACTTTCAACAAAATGTTGCGAAACTGCTCGGGCGTTTCCAGTCGGGTTTGAACCACTATGCTGGCATTCAGATCCTGCCCTTCTAGCGCCGGTGTACCGCCCAATTCGCCTGCGGCGATCTGAGCATTCTGCGCCCGTATCGCCCGAATCACGTCTTCAGAACTCAGCCCGTAACTGGCCAGTTTCTGGGCGTCGAGCCAAATCCGCATGGCGTACTGAGATCCGAATAGCTGCGTCTGGCCTACCCCGCCGACTCGACTCAAAGGGTCTTGCAGGTTGGCGGCCACAAAGTCGGCAATGTCGTACTTATCCATGCTGTTGTCGCGGGACACAAAGCCGAGCACCATAAGAAAGCCGGCCGATGATTTGCTAACCCGCAAGCCCTGCTGCTGGACCTCTTGCGGCAAGAGCGGCAAGGCGCCCTGAAGCTTGTTCTGCACCTGAACCTGGGCTATGTCGGCGTCGATACCGGCTTCAAAGGTCAGCGTCACCGAGCCCCGACCACTGGAATCGCTGGTCGAGGACATATACTGGACCCCGTCGATGCCGGTCAGGTTCTGCTCGATGATCTGAACCACCGAGTCCTCTACGGTCCGGGCTGCCGCACCGGGGTAAGTAGCGTTGACAGAGACCGAAGGAGGCGCCACTTCCGGATATTGGGACACGGGCAGCTTGGCGATGGAAAGCAAACCCGCGAGCATGATGATGATGGAAATAACCCAGGCAAATACCGGGCGATCAATAAAAAACTTGGCCATGGGTTATTCCTCGGCCCCGCCGGTGGTAGATGTCAGCTCTATGGCGGTCACTGCCGCTCCGGGGGCTATTTTCTGTAAGCCTTCGACGATGAGTCGATCCCCCGCACTCAAACCGTCAGTAACCAGCCAATTACTGCCAATAGCACCTTGCGTGGTTAACAGACGGCGCTCCACCGTGCCTTCGGAATTGACTACCAGAGCCACTGCTCTACCCTCGCGGTCGTGGGTGATACCGCGCTGAGGAGCCAGCAGAGCCTCGGCTTTATCACCCTCGGCAATTTCCGCGCGCACGAACATGCCCGGCAACAACAGCCGATCCGGATTGGGAATCAGGGCACGCATGACTACAGTCCCAGTGGATTCGCTGACACTGATCTCGGAAAACTGGAGCTTTCCAGAATGCTCGTAACGACTGCCATCCTCGAGGATTAAATTCACACCCAGAGTGCCGTTGTGCGAGAGTTCGCCGCTCAGCAGCTGACGGCGAAGATCCAATAGCCGGCCAGAGGCTTGCGACAAATCCACGTAAATCGGGTCCAGCTGGTGTATCACCGCCAGCGCGGCAGGCTGTTGGGCGGTAACCAGAGCGCCCTCAGTAACTTCCGACTTACCAATAGTGCCGCTGATGGGCGCCTCTATACGGGCATGGCGCAGATTGATTTGAGCCGTTTCCAAAGCCGCTTCGGCAACCGCCACCTCGGCTTGCGCCTGAGCCAGAGTTGCTTCGGCATCGTCGTACTGCTGCTGACTGACAGCGCCTTCGCCCAGCAAGCCCTTCAAGCGCTGTTCGCGCACCTGGGCCGCTTTCAAATTGGCTTTGGCCTTGAGCAAATTGGCCTGGGCGGTCGACTCCAGAGCGCGATAACTGGCCGGCTCCACCTGATACAAAGGGTCCCCTGCCTGCACCTCGTCACCTTCTTTAAAAAGACGCGCGGCGATAATACCGCCAACCTGAGGCCGAATCTCAGCGCGCCGGTAGGCAACCGTTCGCCCCGGCAGCTCGGTAGTCAGCGTCAGGGGTTGGGATTCGAGCGTGACTATGCCCACCTCAATTGGCGCTGGCGCCACTGCAGCGGGCATGCCCGAGTCGCCTTCGCAGCCAACTAGCACCGCCAACACCAAGCCGCTTACGAGCCAGGGGCTAAGGCGCGAAAATGAAAAACACATCTGCAACACTCCTTTAGAAATAGCTGGGCAACGCTGTCACGCAGCAGAATTACCAATAAAATCAAGGATATAAAAATGACTTAGGAAAAGTTTGTACCTGCGCGAAATCACAGCTTTGGTCCATTTGAGCCCTGGGCAATAGCGTCCCAGCTGGCGTCGATAACTCGCTCCAGCTCGCTTTCGCTGATATCGATTAGGCCCAGTATTTGTTTCCGAGCCAAGATTCCATAGGGCTCAATAGCCAGATTCACCAACACTTCGTCGGGTAAATCCTTTATTGTTCCGGCCTCCCGCCCCTGCTCAAAAAGCTGTACCAGGGGCCTGAATGCTTGCCGAGCGCCCTGACGCTGGAGCCGCAACACCTCGGGCGGCAAATGATCAAATTGCACCTTGCTCAAGGTAATTTCCGGGTTATCCAGGGAAAAGCGCCAGAATTTTCGGCAAATCATGCGATACTGCCGCTCGAGGGATAAGCCCGTATCGTGCTCGGCAAAAAGGTACTCGGCCAGCTGGGCGATGATTTCAGTATGCAGCTGGCGAATCAGGTCTTCCCTGTCCTTGAAATACAGGTACAGCGTCCCCGCAGCCACACCCGCGCGCTGCGCCAGGTGTTTTACTGAAAAACCATGAAAGCCTTTGCCCGCCAGAAGACTCAACCCAGCGGCTAGAATCCGATTGCGCTTATCTTCCGCGGGGGGCTTGGCGGTGGTATCGGTCTCGACCATGACACCCTATTGATAATGAATGAACGTTCATTCATTATAAAACAAAGCTTTCATACCGCCTACTCGAGAGAGCATTTGTTACAAATCTTTACCCAGGCTGGGCAACTCTTGGCGCTCGGAAGGGTCAATTAATAGCGCCTGTAATGCTATCATTAGGCGTATTTAGTTCGGTTAACGGAAGCCCCTCGATTATGAATCTTCCCAAAATGTCCCGGCTCGACCTGCTGAGGGTTTGAGGTCGCTTCTTTAAAGAGAAAAGCTTTCGCTCCACCACCCAGGATAATCCTTATGCACATCGTTTTTCAGTCCCTGTTCAAGTGGTCCGGCCTGGGCGCACTTCTGGTTGCCGCTCAATTAGCCCTCGCTGCGCCGCTAGAGCCTTTGGCCTACTCCGACCAGCAGGAGAAAACCACCTCGGAAATTATCAGCAAACTGAGCCAAAAGCACTATCGCGGCCAAGCGGTAAACGACGAGCTCTCTTCCGAGTATTTGGACAATTATCTGAAAAGCCTCGATCCGGCCAAGAGCTTTTTCTTTCAGGCCGATATCGACGCTTTCGAAGAGCACCGGCAAAGCTTTGATGATTATCTGAAAAAAGGCGATTTGAAAGTCGCCTTTGAAATCTTCAATCGCTACCGCCAGCGCCTGGTCACCCGGCTGGAGTCGGTAATCGCCGAGCTTGAAAGCGAAGATGTGAAATTTGATTTCACCCTGGAGGAATCCCTAGTCACCGATTGGGAGCTGGCCGAATGGCCGGTTGATAAACAAACCGCCGACGCCATATGGCGCAAGCGAATCAAGTCGAACCTGTTGAGTCTTCATTTGGCTGGCAAGGATGTCGAAGAAGCCAAAGAAATCCTCCACAAACGCTTCAGCAACCAATTGCGCCGGGTTATGCAGCACGATGCTGAGGACGCTTATGGCGTGATTATTAACTCACTCACCATGCTTTACGACCCCCACACCAACTACTTGTCGCCGCGGACCCTGGAGAACTTCAACATCAAGAACCACAGCACAGACCCACAAGTGCTGAAGCAGGCAGCCGTTGACTCGCTCAACTATTTCCACGACTGGTATCTCTTCCCTGGCGTGGCGCAGTGGTCCAGCGGCGCCATCTATGACCCCAACAAGGTAGGGTGGGAACAGATGCGGCCCTACCTGTGGATAAGGATGGGCGGGATGCGGAGCTTCGAGTGGGTGAAGCTTAAGTAGCAACCCATTTATCCTGTCATTC
>CAZKCY010000217.1:0-4991 GCA_964551155.1 uncultured Marinimicrobium sp.
TTGTCCAATTATTTTCGGTGGGACCTTTTAAGATCTATAATTAAAAAGTCTTAGAAAATGTACTTGTTATGCCTAACAAGGTATTACTGAAGGATCGCTTTAATAGTTTGTTATAAAGACATGCAGTTTTTATATCAACAATTGTTTTCTTGCTGAATCTTCTAAATAAATCCGATATATGGCTCACTAATCACGATTAGACGATAAGTGTAATTCTAAGGAGGGGCATCCTTCTGATTTCGAAAATTCAGGATTTTAATCGCAACGCGGGTTTGCAGTAGCGCACATTCTTTCAAGAAAAAGAGAAATTAACGCCAATTTGACGCCGCATATTTCATATTTTTTGCCAATATCTCCGATAGCTTCCAAGTTAAATCCCGCTTAAATTTTCTCGTGTTTGTCAAGCGCTGACTCTATAGAAAAATTTTAAAATCGCTCTTTCGCTCGATTGACAAAAAAATTCTTAAATCTAGTCTTGCAGCCAACCGGCAGGCCGGCTTCGAAATGATCGAAGCTGTCAGCAGTCGGCTGGGAGTTTTTGCAATGCTATTTAACGGTCGGATGGAATCCCTTTTATGAATAGCTCAGATGGTAGGACGTTCATTAACTTTATTACTGCCACAATCTCCTGGCGGGCGATAACGAACCGAGGCCTTAGGCCCGTCGATTCGTAACGGGCCCGTATGTCTTCAGGAATTGGCGAGTAAAATCAATAATTCCCGAGGCTTGAATGAAATCATTCGGTAATCTTCCGCGTAAAGTTGTTTCAGGTGTTGTGACTTTTTGTTTCCTCTCACTTATCCCTCTGATAAGTTACGCTTCAACAAACCTGGCATTGAATAAGCCAGTCACCGCCTCCTCCAGTAAAAATTCCAACTTTACACCGGAACTGGCGGTGGACGACAGCTTGTCGAGCCACTGGTCCAGTAATTTCAACGACGATAACTGGATCGGTATCGATCTGGGTGATCACTATGAAATCACCGGGGTAAAATTTCATTGGGACGACGATTTCGCCAAGGACTATCACATTCAAACCTCAGCTAACGGAAGCGACTGGGTAACCATTCACACCAGGCTGGACAACCCCGGTGGTATCGACGAAGTCAGCCTCAGTGGGATTGGTCGTTATGTTCGCATGCAGGGGCTGCGTGCCGCGACCCGTCACGGCTATTCGATGTTCAATTTCGAGGTTTATGGTCAGCCGTCGATCGCTGAAGACATCGTG
This sequence comes from uncultured Marinimicrobium sp., assembly GCA_964551155.1. Classification (GTDB taxonomy): domain Bacteria; phylum Pseudomonadota; class Gammaproteobacteria; order Pseudomonadales; family Cellvibrionaceae; genus CAZKCY01. The sequence continues at coordinate 1,229 of CAZKCY010000217.1, forward strand.
CTGAATGATCAGCCTTCGACCGCTGAAAACATCGCGCTGAATAAATCGGCCACCGCTTCGACGATCGAAAACAGCAGCTTAACTGCGGATAAAGCGGTAGACGGTGATCCTAGCACCCGCTGGTCAAGCGATTATACTGATCACAACTGGATTGCTGTGGACCTGGGCGCGGTCTATCAAATTACCGGTGCGCGCTTGAGTTGGGAGAGCGCTTATTCCAAAGATTATGATATCCAAACCTCCTTCGATGGCCTTAACTGGGTGACCATCCATTCCACGATCGACAGCGATGGCGGTATTGATGAAATGGCTTTGAACGGCCAAGGTCGCTACTTGCGCGTAGAAGGTTTTAGACGCGCGACTTCCTACGGTCATTCGCTTTGGGAGCTACAGGCATTTGGCTACCAAATCGAGGCTTCCGCCGAAGAGCCGGCGTCGTCCAGCTCCAGTGAAAGCAGCTCCTCCAGCACGGTTGCCGAGCCTGAACCCGTAACCGAAACCCAGCCAGTGGCGGAAGGCGATTTAGCGCTGCGAAAAAGTGTCACTGCTTCGTCGGTAGAGAATAGTAGTCTCGGCCCCGAGAAGGCTTTGGACGGAGATTCTCAGACTCGGTGGTCCAGCAGTACCAGCGATCAAAACTGGATTTCGGTGGATTTAGGCGAGGTGTTCAGCCTGACAAGGGTCAAGCTGCATTGGGAAACCGCCTATGGGAAAGACTATGAGATTCAAGCATCCGAAGATGGCGCTAGCTGGAATACCTTGCAGGTCGTCACCGGCGGCGACGGCGGCATCGACGACATAGAGGTGCAAGGCAAAGGCCGTTATGTTCGAATGAACGGCATAGCTCGAGGAACGCACTGGGGCTATTCGCTGTGGGATTTCGAAGTCTACGGCGCGCCTTTAGCACCGGAAATAGCAAACATATCATCGAGCAAACCCGCGACTTCTTCAACGGTGGAAAGCACCAGTCGAGGTGCTGAGAAAGCCTTTGATGATCAGCTTTCCAGTCGTTGGGCGAGCTCCAGATCCGATAGTAACTGGATTTCGGTTGATCTCGGTGCGGTCCACGCTCTGACTGAGGTGGAACTTGATTGGGAAACGGCTTACGGCAAAGACTATGAAATACAGGCTTCAAACGACGGTCTTAACTGGCAGACACTGAGCACTGTTATCGATGGAAATGGTGGTGCTGACGCTATCACTCTGAATGGCGAAGGCCGTTATGTCAGAATGAATGGTTTGAAGCGCGGCACCAGCTGGGGCTACTCGCTTTGGGAGATGCGGGTCTTTGGTTATGAGTTAAATCAAACTACCGACGATTCCACAACGGACTCCAGCAGCTCCTCGAGCTCGAGTAGCTCAAGCAGTTCTTCGTCAAGTTCAAGCAGCACTTCCGGGCCTGTCGATGAAACAGCGCCTTCAGTGCCCGCTAATTTGAAGGCGGATCATATCGACTTGAATGCTGTCAGTTTGAGCTGGAATGCCGCGACTGACGACGTCGAAGTGATCAGCTACTTGTTGTATCGAGATGGTGCGGAATTGATTGAATTGCTGGCCCCTAACCAGTCCTATGTTGACTCCGGACTGTCCGCCGGCACTACTTACAGCTACAGTCTGAAAGCCAGCGATGCTGCAGGTAATTTGTCGGAACAGAGCGCGGTTTTGACCTTGAGTACTCTGACACTAGTTGAGCCGGAAACTGGGTTGACCTTGGAGTGGGTTACACCCCAGGCTCGCGAGAACGGTGTCTATCTGGAGTTGAATGAAATCGGTGGCTACGAAATACAGTTCAAGAAAGCCACGGACTCCGAATACCAGTTAGTTGTGCTTGAGGATCCGGCGGCAACTCAATACCGGTTTGAAGGTTTGGAAGGCGACTATCAGTTTAAGATAGCGGTTTTCGACACCAACGGTCTTTACAGTCAGTTTGTTGAGATACTACCCATTGGTCAGTGACGGATGCCTTGGCTCGAAATAAGCTAGAAAAATAAGATTGTTTAAAATAGGAGCGTTAGAAGGGGCAGCCAATCAGCTGCCCTTTTCAATTTCAAGTCAAGATGTTGCTTCGGTTTTGGCCTGCATTTGGTGATGAATGTGTTCGGCCAAGCCGACCCCGGCTTCGTTCATGGTCAAATAAGTTTGGTCGGCACCGGCGGCGCAGATCAATTCGGCTTCATCTGGGTAGAGTGTATGAGACACGATTATGCCGTCGAATCCACGCAGACGAAGTTGGCGGGCGGCGATTACCTTGCCTTCAATGTCGTTCATGCTCAGAATCACCGCGCGCACATCCTGCATGTCCAGCCGTTGCCAAAACACCTGATCCTCGGCGTCGGCGTAAAACACATTGCGGCCTTTCTTCTGATGGGTGTCCACTTTGTTGGGATCCGAGTCCATAGCGATTAGGCGCTCTTGGCGTCCGGCCAGGTGATCGTAGGCGGCGGTGCCGGTTCGGCCCATGCCCATAATCATTATGTCGGCATTGCCGAGCGAAATAGGCTGCTCATCGGGGTGGCGAATATCCCGCTCCAGTGGCGCCAGGTGCCGTGCGAGTCGCTCGTAAATGGGGTGAGCGATCCGATTCAGAGGCGCCGAGACCACAAACGAAATCGCCACCGTCAGTGCCAGGGGGATCAGCCATTCGGGCAATACCACGCTGGCGACGATCAGCCCGAACTCACTGTAGTTGGTCAGGCTTAAACTGCTGAGAAAGGCGCTGCGGGCACGCAGTTTGAAAGCCAGGAACAGGAAGAAAAACATGGCGCCTTTCAGTGGCAGTAAGACGCCCATAACTATAGCGAACACCATCGCCTGGCCATCGGGCAAGCCGCCCATGCCGATCTGCAGGAAAAAGCCCACCAGAAAAACTTCCTTGATGCTCCAGAGTGATTGGGACAGTTCGTTGGAACGGGAATGGCCGGCCAGCAGTGCGCCCAATACCAGAGCGCCAAGTTCGGAGCTCAGCCCCAGCATCTCGAAGCCCTTGCCGCCAATGACCAGCGCCAGGAGTAGGCCGAGCAGCACGAGCAATTCTTCGTGGCCGCTCAGGTCCATCAGCTTGTAAAGCAAAGGCCGAAAGAGCGGCAAAGCGAATACCGACAGAGCCCAAATGGACGGGGCCTCGCCGCTGGCGACACTGATCACAAGCAGCGCGATTAAATCCTGGACAATCAGAATGCCGATTGCTACCCGGCCGTGAAAGGCGCGCAGCTCGCGCTTGCTTTCGAGGACTTTGGCGGCGAGGACGGTACTGGAAAACGCCAGAGCAATGGCCAGGAGTATCGCCGTTTCCAGGGTGATGTCCAGAAACCAGAACAGCGCTGGCGCCACCAGCAAGCAGGAAATTGCAAAGTGAATTAAGCCGCCGCCGATTACTTCCGGTCGCACCAGGTTGCGTACTTTCAGCTTTAAACCCACGGTGAACAGCAACAACAGCACGCCAAGGTGCGCCAAGTGCTGAAGCATGTAGGTGCTTTCGGAAGGTAAATTCAACTGGGGGCTGGCGGCGGTGATCGCGAACCCCGCGGCCAAGTAGCCAATCAAGGGCGGTAAACCGACGGAGCGCACCAAAAGCCCGAGTGAAAATGCGAAGGCGATCCAGACGGCTTCAATCATGCAGTATTCCTTGTCCCTTGCTGTCCGCGCGGGGCGGTGTAAAATGGGGTTTAGCTCAATTCTAAGCTAAAACCTTCCCGAGGGACGACCCTCAAGAGCGGAAATCCAACAGGTTGCAAGGGGACGACCCCGATTTCGGAGGTTGTAC
>CAZKCY010000218.1:0-4983 GCA_964551155.1 uncultured Marinimicrobium sp.
CCAGTTGATCAAAGCGGCCCAAACCCTGCCCAACCGGGAGTTTATTGTCGCCACCGATCAGGGCATTTTCTACAAAATGCAGCAGTTGTGCCCCGATAAGATCTTTCACGTTGCGCCCACGGCCGGCAGCGGCGCCACCTGTCGCAGCTGCGCCAACTGTCCCTGGATGGCGATGAACGTGCTGGAAAACCTCGCCAGCGCCTTTGAGCGCTCCGACAACGAGATCCATGTCGATCCGGAGCTCGCCCGGCGCGCCATGATTCCCCTGCAGCGGATGCTGGATTTCAAAAAATAAACTCTCAGCGCCATAGCTCCATGGCGCCCGTGCTTGTGTCCCGCGGCGCCTCTCAGTACCATTGCGGCTTTGTTTTCCGAATGGCTCAGACTTAGAGCATGAGCGCCGGAACGCTGAGCGAACTAATTGGAGCTCCCCTTCATGATTCAAGGCAGCATGGTTGCGCTGGTAACCCCCATGGCCCCCGACAATTCCCTCGATTGGGCGAGGTTACGCAAGCTGGTGGATTGGCACCTGGAGCAGGGCACTCACGCCATAGTCTCGGTGGGCACCACCGGCGAATCCGCCACCCTGAGCATTGAAGAGCACCTGGCGGTGATCAAAGCCGTGGTCGATCAGGTCAATGGCCGGATTCCGGTGATCGCCGGCACCGGTGCCAACTCGGTGGCCGAAGCCATGGCATTGACCGAAGGGGCTCGTCAGACCGGCGCCGACGCCTGTCTTCTGGTAACGCCCTATTACAACAAGCCCACTCAGGAAGGTTTGTACCTCTTCCATAAATACTTGGCTGAGCAGGTCGACATTCCCCAGATTTTGTACAACGTGCCTGGTCGTACCGGGGTAGACATGTTGCCGGAAACGGTTTTGCGGCTCGCCGAAGTCCCCAACGTGATCGGCATAAAAGAAGCTACTGGCGATATGGTGCGGGCCAAAACCATTATCGAGCAGTCGCCTGAAGACTTCATAGTGATCTCCGGCGATGACGCCACCGCGGTGGAACTGATTCTTTTGGGGGGTAATGGGGATATTTCCGTTACCGCCAATGTCGTACCTAAGTCGATAGCGCGCATGTGTGAGCTGGCACTAAAGGGTGAGGCCGAGGCCGCGCGCGCGCTCAACGATGAATTGATGCCTCTGCACCGCGCCATGTTTGTCGAGGCGAACCCGATACCGGTCAAGTGGGCACTGGCTCAGATGGGTCGAATTCAACCGGGCATTCGCCTGCCCATGACACCGCTTTCGGAGCAGTATCACTCCCAAGTTAAAACCGCTCTGCACAACGCCGGGCTGCTATAGAGATTATTCATGACAATAACGACGGTAAAGCAAATGCGTATTTTTTACGGGCTGTTGGTTATGTTCAGCCTGACTCTTTCCGGGTGTGGGATTTTTTTTGGCGACGATGGCTACTTCCGCAATCGGGAGGATGATTATCTCAAAGCCGACAAGTTAGCCCCGTTAGAGGTGCCTGCGCACCTGAACAAAGAGGCTCCGGGCGAACTCTACCAAGTTCCAGAGCTCACTCAGGACGACGTCAATTTTGTTGAAGACACGGAGCATTTTGACGTTCCCAGGCCTCGCTCTCTGTCCGTCAACGCGCTGGTCGAGCGGGTAAAGATTCAGCGTCTTGGAGAAGAGCGCTGGATTCTGGTCAATGTTCAGCCGGGTCAGTTGTGGCCCCAGGTGAGTAACTTTTTGTCCTCCAACCAATTGCGGGTCGCCGGCACCGACATTGACAAGGGGCTGCTGGAAACCGGCTGGGTTTCATTTGACGACGAAAACTCTCAGGTGCATCGCTTCCGGATACGGATCGATAAAGGGGTTCAGCCGGACACCAGTGAAATCCATGTTCTCCACATGGGGGTCGAGCGAGCGCAAGCGCCGGAAGTTACCGGTTGGCCGGACGAATCCACCAGCACTGAACGGGAACACTGGCTGGTGGACGCTCTGGCACAGCAGCTAGCTACTGAAGAACTGGCGGATGGTGGCGGTACCTCTCTGGTGGCTCAGGCCATTGGCGGTCAAGCCAAGTCTGACGTGAATATGCAGGATGGCGAACCCGTACTTCGCCTCCAGCTGAATCGCGCTCGGGCTCTGGCGACGCTTTCTCACGCTGCTCAGCAACAAGGTTTCGTGACTTTCGACAGCGATATCGATGCGGGTGTGTTTTATCTGGGATACCAAAAACCGAGTGACGAGTCTCCCGGTTGGTTCAGTAGAATGTTGGGGCGTGGCAAGCCCAAGCCGCCACCGACCTCTCGCTATAGCTTGAGCGAAGTTCTGGCGCCGCTGTCGAAACCCTACAGCTCAGTAACCCCGGAAGAAGTTGCAGAAGCCCGACGGACTCTGCCTCTGGCGGACGGATATTTGCTGATCGTCACCCAGACAGAGGAAGGCGTATTCGAGGCCCGGTTGCGCAGCGCTCACGGCGAGCGAATTCCACCCCGTCAGGCTCGTGAACTGCTCTCTATTATCCGCCAAAATCTGATTTAGCCCTATGCGCTTCGCATCCTTGGGTAGCGGTAGCCGGGGTAACGCCACTCTGGTGGCATGGGAAGCTGGCGCTGTGCTGATCGATTGTGGCTTCAGTCTGCGCGAGACCCTGGTTCGGCTGGCGCGCTTGGGCTTCACTCCCGAACAGCTGAGCGCGATTTTGGTTACTCACGAGCACAGCGATCATATTAAAGGCGTGGCCGCTTTGGCGCGCCGGTACCAGCTGCCGGTCTATATGACCCCGGGAACTTACCATAGTCGCGATTTGGGGGAATTGCCCGATTTGCGGCTGATTCACGGTTATGCGCCCTTCGTGGTCGACGGCTTGCAGGTTACTCCGGTGGCTGTGCCGCACGATGCCCGCGAACCGGCGCAGTTTGTGTTTGAATGGCAGGGTCTGCGCCTGGGGGTGTTGACCGACTTGGGGAGCATCACGCCACATGTGGAAGCCTGCTATCAGAATTGCGACGCGATGATTTTGGAATCCAACCACGATCCCGAAATGCTGGCGTCGGGCCGTTACCCACCGATGCTCAAACGCCGGGTGGGCGGTCAATGGGGCCACTTGAGCAACGCCCAGGCCGCAGGTTTCATTGAACGGCTGGACAATGTTCGGTTGCGCCATTTGGTCATGGCGCATATCAGCCAACAGAACAACAGCCTGGAGCTGGCTCGCGCTGCTCTGGAGCCGGTCACTAGCAAGGTCAAACAGGTGCATTACGCCTGTCAGGATCAGGGCTTTAACTGGCTCAGCTTAGTTTGATGAGCTAAACGCTCGGGATTAGTGGTAATAGAGATTCGGCTTGTTTATGCTGATAGCGAGCACTTAAAGCTTATTAACAAGGAGATCGTCGTGATTGAACGTCGTCAGTTTGAGCGCACCTCCACATCAATTCGAGTGGAAATTAGCAACCCAAGCTTTGGCACCATCATCGGTTTCGCCAAAGACATATCCGATGGCGGTGCGTTGGTGCAGATTGAAAATCAGACCAACCCGCCGGTTGGCACCGGCGTGATGGTGAGGTTTAAGAAGGCGATTGGTCCCATCAATATTGAACCGGTACCTATGAAAGTGGTGCACCAGTTTCGCAACACCATTGGCCTGATGTTCGTCTAACTTAGTCGCACTGTTCCGGAATAAAGACTTCGCCTTCCAAGTTGCTTGCAATCTGGCGTAGATCGGTGCATTCCAGATCCGGGTTGCCCCGCAAATCAAGCTTGTTGAGGCGTACCAATTTCAGGAGTGGTTCGACACTTCGCAGGCGATTATTGCGCAGCACTAGCTCTTCCAAGCGTGTCAGCCGAGTGAGTTCCCCCCCCTGTTCCAATTCATTGTTGGCGAGATTGAGCCGGGTAAGGTAGCTGAAACGCCCCAAACCGGCTAAATCTTCAATTCCTGCGCTGCTGCAGTTGAGCAATCGCAGCTGTTCGACTTTAACGACTTTTTGGTCCTTAATGGTCTGTTGGACGCAGTCGCGCAGCACAGGATCGGCGATTTGGTAGTCGCTAAATAGGGGCGGGGGGCTGTAGACCTCGTTTTCGTTAATGTTAAACGAATAACCCGTGCAAGCACTCAGGGTTAGACCGCATAATAGCGCTCCGATTTTTGCGGAAGATTTGCCCAGTTTCATATTGCTGCCTATAGTCCTCAGTACTGGTAATCGATTTAGTTGCGAATATCGTAAGCTTGGCAGTCTCTGGGCCGAATTGCCAGTGGAGCTAAAAGGCATAGTCTTGGTTCTTTGGTCCTAGGTTTAAATTTTTTGAACTCACGTTTGTTAGCTAATACTTAAGAGGTGAATAATGAAGCATTTGATAGCGATAGGCCTGGCTCTAGCCCTGGTGGCCTGTGCCTCCACCGATCCCTACACGGGAGAGAAAAAGACCAGCAATACCGCCAAGGGGGCCGGCATAGGTGCGGTTGCCGGTGCCGTTATAGGCGCGGCCAGCTCCAGTTCCAGTGATCGCAAGAAAGGCGCTCTGACGGGCGCTGCGGCAGGCGCTGCCATCGGTGGCGGTGTGGGTTACTACATGGACCGCCAGGAAGCCAAGCTGCGTCAAGAGCTGCAAGGCACTGGAGTGCAGGTAAGACGCGAGGGTGATCGCTTGTACCTGGTAATGCCGGGCAATATCACCTTCGCTACCGGTCGCCATGAAATTCGTTCGGAATTTTATCCAGTACTCGATTCAGTCGCCAAGGTACTGAAAGAGTTTGAAAAAACGGCCATTAAAGTTGCCGGGCACACCGACTCAACCGGCAGCGATCAGCTCAATCAGACCTTGAGCGAGAGACGCGCACAGAGCGTTGCCGACTATCTTCAAACCCGCGACATTTCAGCCGGCCGCATCCAGACCAGCGGTTATGGCTCGCGTTACCCAGTGGCCACCAACGCGACCGCAGAAGGTCGTGAAGCCAACCGCCGTGTCGAGTTGGAATTAGTGCCAATCGAGTAATCGTTCCTTACCGCGAGTGT
>CAZKCY010000219.1:0-456 GCA_964551155.1 uncultured Marinimicrobium sp.
TCAAATGGAGTCTGACCATGCAGGGCGATGGAATTCCGCGCGGCTATCTGGTGTGCAACGCCGACGAAATGGAGCCGGGAACCTTTAAAGATCGAATGCTGCTCGAACAGCAGCCGCACCTAGTGATCGAGGGCATGATCATCGCGGGCTACGCCAACAATTCCCGCTTGGGCTATATCTTTCTGCGAGACGAGTATCGCACCGCCGCTATCTCGATCAATCAGGCCCTGGAAGAGGCGCGCCAAGCCGGCTGGCTGGGCGATAACATTGCCGGCAGCGGCTACGACTTTGACATAGTGCTGCACACCGGCGCCGGCCGCTACATCTGCGGCGAGGAAACGGCGCTGATCAGCTCCCTTGAAGGCAAACGCGCCAACCCCCGGGACAAGCCGCCGTTTCCCGGCCAGTCCGGCGCTTGGGGCAAGCCCACGGTGGTCAACAACGTCGAGACGCTCT
>CAZKCY010000219.1:466-4950 GCA_964551155.1 uncultured Marinimicrobium sp.
CAACGTTCCGGCGGTGCTCCAGCACGGCGCCGACTGGTTTCAGGAACTCTCCGGCGGGCGCAGCGACGACGGCGGCACCAAGCTCTACGGCGTTTCCGGGCGGGTGGAGCGCACCGGCTTGTGGGAATTGCCCATCGGCACCACCGGGGAGGAATTGATGGAGCTTGCCGGCGGCATGCAGTCCGGCCACCAACTCAAAGCCTGGTTGCCCGGCGGCGCCTCAACAGGTTTCTTGTTACCCAAACACCTCGAACTGCCGCTGGACTTCGACCATATCGGCAAGGCCGGCAGTCGCCTCGGCACCGGTCTGCTGACGGTGATTTCCGAGCGCCAGAGCATAGTCGCGCTGTTGCGCAATATGGAGCAGTTTTTTGCGCGCGAATCCTGCGGCTGGTGCACGCCCTGCCGCGAAGGTCTGCCCTGGACCGTAAAAGTGTTGCAGGCGCTCGAGCAAGGCCAAGGTGAGCCAGAAGATATAGAACTGCTGCAACAGTTGGGCAAAGGGCTGGGACCCGGTCAAACTTTTTGCGCCCATGCCCCGGGCGCGTCCATGCCACTGACCAGCGGCATTAAATATTTCCGTGATGAATTCGAAGCCGGCGTGACCCGGCCCCAGAAAGCGGTAGGGGAGGCGTAATGGCGACTATTTACGTCGACGGCAAAAGCTATGAAGTCAACGGCAGCCACAACCTGTTGCAGGCCTGCCTGGAGCTGGGTCTGGAGATTCCTTATTTCTGCTGGCACCCGGCCATGGGCAGCGTGGGCGCCTGCCGCCAGTGCGCAGTAAAGCAGTACAAGGACGAAAACGACGATAAGGGCAAGCTGGTAATGTCCTGCATGTCGCCAGCGAAGGACGACACTCACATCTCCATCGACGATCAAGAAGCGCGCGAATTTCGCGCCAGCGTTATAGAGTGGATGATGCTCAGCCATCCCCACGACTGCCCGGTGTGCGAAGAAGGCGGCCACTGCCACTTGCAAGACATGACCGTAATGACCGGTCACGACCGGCGTCGCTACCGATTCAACAAGCGCACCCACCGCAACCAGAACCTGGGCCCTTTTATTGCCCACGAAATGAACCGCTGCATTACCTGTTACCGCTGCGTGCGTTTTTACAACGACTACGCCGGTGGTACCGACCTGGGTGCCTTTGGCGCCAACGACAATATTTATTTCGGGCGCTATCAGGAAGGCACCCTGGAGAGTGAATTCTCCGGCAACCTGACCGAGGTCTGCCCCACAGGGGTGTTTACCGATCAGACCCACAGCGACCACTACACCCGCAAGTGGGACATGCAGTTTGGCCCCAGCGTCTGTCATCAATGCGCGGTGGGCTGCAATATTAGCGCCGGCGAACGCTATGGCGAGATACGCCGAATCGAGAACCGGTACCACGGCGAAGTGAATCGCTACTTTCTTTGCGACCGGGGCCGGTTTGGTTACGGCTACGTCAATCGCGACGACCGACCGGTAAAACCCGAAGCCCGAACACAAGCCGGCACAGCTGCCGAAACATTGAGTGTCGATCATGCCCTCGATAGAGCGGCCGGCATTCTTAAGAGTGCCGAGGGCGTCATTGGCATTGGTTCCCCGCGGGCGAGCCTTGAGAGCAACCACCAGCTCAGGGAATTGGTTGGAGAAGAAAACTTCTGTACCGGCATAGCCACGCGGGAGCAGGCCTGCCTGGAAAAAATGAACCAACTCAGTCGCAATTGCGGGCTGCCCAGCCCCAGTCTTACCGAGCTGGAACAAAGCGATGCGGTGTTGGTGTTGGGCGAAGATCTGATCCAGAGCGCCGCCCGACTCGGCTTATCGGTACGCCAGGCGGTACTGGGGCGGTGCAAAGAGCTGGCTGACGAGCGCAAGATGCCGATCTGGAACGCCGAAGCGGTCAAGACCCTGGCGCAGGATCGCCGCTACCCGCTGTTTATCGCCTATCCGCAGAAAACCGGTCTAGACAATATTGCGGAGCACAGCTGGACTCTGGCACCGGATGACATAGCCCGTTTCGGTTTTGCCATAGCCCATGCGCTGGACTCCGAAGCGCCTGCGGTGCCCGATCTCGACGACAGCATCCGGCAGCAGGCCGAAACAATTGCCGAGGCGTTATTGAGCGCCGAACGGCCTCTGCTGGTCAGTGGCGGATCGCTGGAATCGCTCGCGCTTCTGGACGCCGCTGGCAATATCGCCCGGGCGTTGAAGCGCCGCGGCAAAGCCGCCGGCCTGACACTGGTACGGCGCGAGGCCAATAGCACCGGCCTGACGCTGATGGGCGGCCAACCTTTGGAGTGGGCGCTGGAGCAGGTCGAGAACGACAAGGCTCAAGCGCTAGTAGTTTTGGAAAACGATCTCTATCAGCGCCTGCCGGTGGAACAGCTGGAATCGGCTTTGGAAAAACTGACCAGCCTGGTGGTGCTCGATCACCAGCGCACGCCCACGCTCGAACGCGCCGACCTGTCGCTGCCGGCGGCCAGCTTCGCCGAAGGTGATGGCACCTTGGTCAGCTTGGAGGGCAGAGCCCAGCGCTTCTATCAAGTTTACGAAGCGCGCCATATGCGCCCGGAAACCAACATTCACGAAAGCTGGCGCTGGCTGCATGCCCTGCAATCGGCGTTCAAGGAAAAGCCTGTTGAGGAAATAAAACTGGAGCAGGTTACCGAGGCTTGCGCTCGGGAGCATCCGGCCCTGGCGGGCATTGTCGAGGCCGGAGCCAGCGCCGATCTGCGCATCGAAGGCAAACCTCTGGCGCGCCAGCCCCACAGATACAGTGGCCGCACCGCCATGACCGCCGACCGAAACGTCAGCGAACCTCGCCCGCCGCAGGATTCGGATTCGCCCCTGGCCTTTTCCATGGAAGGCTATAGCGGCTTCGATCGGCCCCGCAATCCAATCCCTTTCGCCTGGGCGCCGGGCTGGAATTCGCCCGAAGCCTGGCACAAATTTACCGACGAAGTGGGCGGCCATCTGCGCGCCGGCGATCCCGGAATAAAACTGCTCCAGCCGGACGATGGAAGCTCGGATTACAGCGCCGAGATTCCCGAAGCTTTTGTTCCGGTTGCGAATCAATGGCAGCTGGCGGTGCTGCCCAGGCTGTTTGGCGGCGAAGAAACTTCGAGCCGGGCCGAGCCGATCATCGAGCGCGCTCCGGCGCCGGTTATCGCCCTGTCCCCCGTCGACGCCGAACATTTACAGGTCAGCGCGGGCGATCCCTTGTCGATCTCATTTGATGATAATGCACCCGATCGGCAAACCCTGACGCTGCCCCTGCAGATAGACCCGGCCTTGCCCTCGGGCCTGGCGTGTCTGCCCGCAGGCTTGAGTCCAAAGCTGACCACCGGAAGCCGGGTGCGCCTCGCCTTCGCCGAATTCGCTCTGAGTTCGGGGGAGCGTCCGAGCCATTCAGCCGATAGCGGCGGGGAGGCGCGGCCATGAGCGAGTTGTGGGTGGTGTTTGCGGCGGTACTCCAGGCCCTGGTGATTCTCGTGGTCGCGGTTCTGGTGGGCGCGATCATGACGGTGGTCGAGCGGCGCCTGCTGGGCCTTTGGCAGGATCGCTACGGCCCCAATCGGGTGGGGCCTTTCGGCTCGCTGCAGCTTATCGCCGATATGATCAAGATTTTTTTCAAGGAAGACTGGATACCGCCCTTTGCCGATCGAACCCTGTTTGTTTTGGCACCGGCCATTGCCATGGCCTCGCTGCTGCTGTCGTTCATGATCATTCCCATCACCCCTAACTGGGGCGTAGCCGATCTCAATATCGGTCTGCTGTTCTTTTTCGCTATGGCCGGCATCAATGTTTACTCGGTACTCCTGGGTGGCTGGGCCAGCGGCAACAAGTACGCCTTGATCGGCGCGCTGCGCGCCTCGGCACAAACCCTGTCCTACGAGGTCTTTATGGGCCTGTCGCTGATGGGGGTAGTGGCACTGGCTGGCTCCTTCAATATGCGCGATATCGTTCAGGCTCAGGAAGGACTCTGGTTCATCATTCCCCAGTTCTTCGGTTTTCTGACGTTTCTGATTGCCGGCATAGCCGTTACCCATCGGCATCCTTTCGATCAGCCCGAAGCGGAGCAGGAATTGGCCGACGGCTATCACATCGAATATTCGAGCATGAAATTCGGCATGTTTTTTATCGGCGAATATGTGGGCATGCTGTTGATTTCTTCTTTAATCGTCACGTTATTTTTCGGCGGTTGGCAGGGGCCTTTGTTGCCGCCCATTGTCTGGTTTGCCCTTAAGACGGCGTTCTTTCTGATGCTGTTTGTGCTGCTGCGCGCCGCTTTGCCCAGACCCCGTTACGATCACGTTATGAGTTTCGGCTGGAAGCTTTGTCTGCCCGTTACTCTGGTTAATTTGCTGGTTACCGGGGCGGTGGTTTTGTTGCGGGCGGGTTAGGATTGTTGCGAGTTAATGTCATTCCCGCGAAGGTGGGAATCTATGAAATCAAGAAGGCACTATTGATGAAACGCTATTTGTTACAGG
>CAZKCY010000220.1:0-4905 GCA_964551155.1 uncultured Marinimicrobium sp.
CGTTGCTATGAATCGACACTGATCGTTTCCATGGCGCGCCCATTTGAAACCACTAGAAGTGGTACGACTATTGGCCTGCGGGCTCTGGGTATAACTTTGTCAGACGACGAGAAAGGATTGGTTGCTAAGATTCTTGATCTCAGACGGAAAATTGTTGCGCACTCCGCCGAAGAGGAAATGCATTTTAGGTCTACGTCATTTCCTGTACTGGATGGGAAGTTCAATTTCCCCCATTTTCAGTTCAATGAAGGGCTTCAATTAGAAGAACGCGAATTACAGGAGCTTGAAGTCTTTCTGCGAAGTCTGAAAGGTAAACTGGCGGAGTATTTCTTTCGCGTAGCACAGGAACAGCCTGAGCTTCTAGAAAAATATAGAGAACCAGAGTCAATTGCTAAGTCTGAGTGACGTAAAATGCCTAACAAGGACAAGCACTGGGACAGCTTTTCCGTTGCGGCTTCGCTTCCACTACAAAGCTGCCCGTGTTGGCAGCGTTAGCGCGCTTTAGCTTTTGAGTTAACTAAAAATAGTAGAGGTTTAATTGAGCGATACCGCCGCAACAATAATTAAGATCATGTCGACACTGGTCTCACCGAGAGTGTGTGTCAAATATGTTGCTGTAGCCATATCAATAGTTTTGTCCTACGTCTATGTCGGCCGCTACTTAGAGTATCTAGATATTCAGCTTTCTCAAGTTCATTCTGATGCGGTTATCATCCTGATCGGACTAGGCTTTGGAGGTATCATCGGTTATGTCGTTATAATAATTTTCGATTTTCTAAAGAAGCAGTGGCTACTGCGCCTGGATCATCACCATAAAGTCGCCGAAGCGGCGAAGTCCGAGCAAGCTCAACAGAAGGAGCAAAACGAATTCCTACAGTTATTCGAATCTGCCATTCTTCATCTCAGGAAATCTCAGATACGTACGCTTCGGTCACTTTCAAAAGGAATCAAGAATATTGATTTTTCCGAAAATGAAAATGAGGTTCTAGAAAAGAATGGGTACATACAAAAGATTTCCTGCTCTTATGGAAAAGTCTACTTGACACAGCTGAACCCAGCTATAGAGAAATATGTTTTGGATCACTGGAAAAATGATGTGAACCTTCGCATTGAAAAAATGTACGAAGAAAACAGGTATGCTGAACAGCTATTAGATATATTATGTCCAGATGATAGAGACGATAACTTCGCCGTAAAGGAGGGAATATTGTCCGACTTAAAGGAGTATGGCGGGCATTGTTTGTACGGAGCGTTTTATTCACCCAGCAGAGAGCAGGATCCGACAGAATATCATTTATGGTTCGGTGAGTATGATGACGATGTAATCAAGGAGCTTGAGCAACGCCATTCCAGAAGATATGACGGGAATCTAAGGATCCCAGTTTCTCAGATACAAAAGAGTTAACCATGAGCCACCGAAATAACGCTAACAAGGCCAATCACAGCGACAGCTTTTTCGTTGCGGTTTAGCCTTCACTGCAAAGCTCCGCGTGTTGGCGGCGTTGGCAGACGGACAAAAGGATGGGTGAAAGGAGATGCAAAAAAGGTGGCTTCTCATGGCTGGCGGGGTGCTGATGACCTTGCTTGGGCTAGCGCGAGGCGTTGGCGGGCTAGTTCTGCTCACGCGAGGATCCGCCAAGCCTCGTATAGGAAGGTTGAGTGAATCGGCGGACCTAGGAAAACTGAGCCGAGAAGAGCCGGTTTACCACGGAAATACCCTTGAAGAAGGTGCGCCCCAGGCTGGCGATGGTCTGCTGGAACGAGTCGGGTCGGCCTATCAGCAAGTAGAAGCCATGCTCCCGGCGGCTTAGATAGCGAAGGAGCCGGTCGGGGCTGATCCTCGGGCGCTGGAGGATGGGGGAAATGTCATCGGAATTCTTGCCACGTTTATCGGGATGGATGGCCCGCTCCAGCGTGTAGTGACAGCGCTAATGATCGTGTACGGTTATAACTACAAGTTGCGGGTTTCCCCGTTTTCCACTGGTCTGGCCCTGTTGCGCTGATACCAAGATGGAAGCGTAGATATGATGCTGACCGCAGTGCTTCACTTACTCGGCGCCTCCGCGGTACTGTTCGTCGTGATATTTGTCAGTGGCGTTGTAGATGGCCACATCAGCCAGAACCGGCTCGAGCGGATCCTGAACGCGGCGTCCGTAAAGCTGGATCTTCCTCGAAGCGGAGTCTTTGCGGGAGAGTTCAATGCAGAGATCTCTCACTACCTAGCGGAGCGGTACGATGCGGACCGCCTTGTTAATCGGATCTCGGATATCGGAAGGCCAGTCTTCCTAATCCTAGAGTGGTTCAGTTACTGTGCACAAATGGCCATAGTTGTAGTTGCGGGATGGTTCGCCTTTACCAGTGACCCGGCGTACGCCGTCGCCGCATGGAGTGCAGTGCCCGTCGCCCTCGTGCTGTGGGTACTTCTTGTTTGCGCGTCGACCCTGTTGTATGTACTAACAGGACGCGTGCCCGGGGAGGCCATGGACGCGCGAGCTCTATCTGTGCGGCTACACGATGAGGACGGCTTTGCCCCAGGAAGTGCATCGAAAGAACCTGGGAAAGTCGGCGTTTCGCCCAGCCGCTAATGGGTTGGGTTAAAGGACTGTGATCAACCACGATAGATTTCAGCACCTGGTGAAGCGGCTGTACACTACTGTATCCGCGTTGGAGGAAATGTTCCCCGGGCGCCACTTCACCCCGGACGGCCATATGGTTGGTAGTCTCGGAGAGTGTCTGGTGGCAGATGCATACGGGCTAGAGTTGAGGGTGGCTTCAAACAAAGGGTTTGATGCCGTAACAAGTTCGGGTATGGAGGTTGAAATCAAGGCGACGCAGGGCCGAAGCGTCGCATTTCGCAGCGAACCTCCACACACCATTGTTATCCGTATCCTCCGCGACGGCACGTTTGAGGAAATCTTCAATGGGCCCGGTTCATTGGTGTGGGCGGAGTTTGAGGGGAGGCGCGTTCCGAGCAATGGTCAGTTCCAGATTTCGCTATCAAAGCTCCGGCGCCTTGGCGAATTGGTCAGTGAAGGGGAGCGAATCCGCCAAGTTGTTTAACAGACGTATGCAGTCGACGCTTGTCCGTCGCGCGGCTTGTGCTGGCCGCTAGCAATAAGAGGATCTCATCATCAAGCCTCAATTCAAATTAGAGTGGGTCAAAGGCCTGAAGGCCGCCTATATCGTTCTTGGCGCGACCCAGCGGGACCGCTATTCGTGGGTTGCGAGGGTGGGAGATTCATGCGTGCTCTCGGCCGAGATTGACCATAAGGATCCGGAGAGCACTGTCTATAAGCATGAGGAGGGAACATTCTTTAAGCGTGTGCCGCCCATGTCGCGTGATGCAGATCACAAAGCACTCACTGTTAGCCACTCTCGGGAGCTGTTTGACGCGGCATCAGAAGCTTATTCAAAAGGCTTAAAGTGTCGAGTTCTGCTCGTAAAGGGAACGAAATTCGGTACGACCGAGGGTGGCATTCGGGCAGCTGCTGATGGCCATTTTTGGAAAGTCGTCGAGATAACGGGCAACGTCGAAGATGGCTATTGCTTTCGTGCCGAGCGGACTGAGTAGCGCTAATACCGACAAGTCGCTCAAGTACGCTCCGGCTTTGCCAAGCCTTTGCTGGACGCGTGTAAGTGCATCGCTTATCTAGAAATCTCGAGCACTATCAGTCGCAACCGATCTGACTGGCCAAGCTAGCTTCAACCAGGATATGGACACCCACAACTTTAAAGATTCTAGTTGCCGGCCAGATCCAAGGGGTTTGAATGGCGGGAGTTATGGAGTACAAGGATGTGGCTGTCCCTGTCTTTCTTGGGTACCGCAATCATGTACTACGAAATACTGGTCAACGGAGAATCAATCGGCATAGTGGGTCACCCGCAGGTCTTAAATATGCACCTGGCTTTACAGATAGTGGACGACGGGCCAGCGATTTTTGCTAGTGCCGTGTGTTCAGAAAATGGTGATCGATATCTGATCGATTGGCTTCAAAGAGATATACGACCGCAAGATGTCGTTGAATTCCGAGGGGCGCAGGCCGAGGAAACTCTGCCTCATCGAAAGAAATACAAAATGAATAGACCAGACGAAAAATGATGGCAGCGCCTCGCGTGCCTAACAAGTCGTTCAAATACGCTGTGGCTCTGAAGGGCCTCTTTCGGGCACGCGCGGCTTAGCCGGATTGTTAGGAGGATTAATGCCTATCACAAGGAAGCACCAGGACAAGGTCATCAAGTCGCTGTACCGCCTGATGCGACACGAGCGCAAGGAACTCCGCAAGATAAGATTGTTGGCGTGGGGGTTGTCGTTGTCGGGTGGTATTTTCCTAGGAGCATCAGGTGCTGCTATATGGGAGTCAGGCGGCGGGAGCATATGGTATTGGGCCTTTGGTGCCGTAGGTGGGTACCTGGTCGGTTTAAGCGGGCTCTATTTTTCATCATATGCGCAATGGCCAACTATCAAAGGCTTCATCGACATTGATGCGCTAGAGAAAGCCAATGAAACTCCGCGCTCCTAGTAGGTCTCTCGATCCGACACCACTTAGATCACGAGACTGAGTGCTATCGTTTGGGGCTATCACCCAAGTTGTGGTCGACCGGCGGAACGGGGTTTATCTACAACCCATCAAACCACCCCTCCATCCGCCGCCGCATCCCCTGGTCGGGCACCGGCCCGCGCGCCGTACCCATGTTGTCCTCCAGGTGGTCCAGGTCGTCCGTGCCCGGGATGGGGCAGGTCACTGCCGGGTGGCCCAGCAGGTACTTGAGGAAGACCTGGGCGAAGCTGTTGCAGCCGATCTCTGAGGCCCAGCCCGGCAGGTCCTGGCCCCGTACTTTCGAGAACAGCGAGCCGCCCTCGAAGGGCCGGTTGACGATGACGGCGACGCCGTTGTCCAGGGCGGC
>CAZKCY010000221.1:0-4903 GCA_964551155.1 uncultured Marinimicrobium sp.
AGGACAGAAATTATGCAACGCCCAAGCGGACGCCAGCCCGACCAGCTCAGAGAAGTACGTTTGACCCGCGCTTATACCAAGCACGCGGAAGGTTCGGTATTAGTGGAGTTTGGGGATACCAAGGTGATCTGTACCGCCAGCGTGGTCGAAGGCGTGCCCGGCTTTTTGCGCGGCCAGGGGCGCGGCTGGCTCACCGCCGAATACGGCATGCTGCCCCGCTCCACCGGCAGCCGTATGGACCGGGAAGCCGCTCGCGGCAAGCAGGGCGGGCGCACTGTGGAAATTCAGCGCCTTATTGGGCGCTCGCTGCGCGCCGCCATAGATTTGAATCTGCTCGGGGAAAACACCATTCACCTGGACTGCGATGTAATTCAGGCCGATGGCGGTACCCGCACTGCTTCCATCACCGGCGCCTGGGTCGCATTGGCGGATGCCGTAGCGCATTTGCAGAACAGCGGTCGCTTGACAGTCGACCCTATCAAGCGGGCCATTGCCGCTATATCGGTGGGCATTTACCAAGGGGTACCGGTGCTCGATCTGGATTACCCCGAAGACTCGGCCGCCGACACCGATATGAATGTGGTAATGGGCAGCGACGGCGGCATTATCGAGCTTCAGGGCACCGCCGAAGCCGAACCTTTTAATGAAGCCGAGCTGGGAGCCATGATGGCATTGGCGAAGAAGGGTATTAACGAGTTGAATCAGCTGCAGCAAGACGCTTTAGCGTAGGGTGGGCAAGGCCCACCAATAAAACATTGATTTAAACCTTGGAAAGGTGGGCCATGCCCACCCTACAAATGCCGTACCCCGTACCCCGTCCTACAACTCTATATCGTAATCAATAATGACCGGCAAGTGGCTGGAGAACTGCTGAATTTTGTAGATAGCGGCGTGCTCCACCCTCTGACCTATGGGGGCTGACACCACTTGGAAGTCGGTGCGCCAGCCTTCGCCTTTATTGAGGGTGCCGCTGGGCCACCAGCTGTACTCATCGGCGTCTTTGTTGGCCTTGCGGAAAGCGTCGACATAACCAATCTGATTGAACACCTGGGTCAGCCACTGGCGCTCATGGGGCAGAAATCCGGATTCCTGCTCATTTTCCTCGGGGTTGGTCACATCCCTTGGGGTGTGGGCCATGGCCCAGTTGCCACAGAAAATAAATTCCCGGCGTTTGCGGGTGATCTTTTCCAGGTGCGCCTGCATATCATCAAAAAACTTGATTTTGACTTCCTGGGATTCCGCGCCCGAGGTGGCGCCGGGTGCCAGCAGCGAGCCAATGCTCAGCTGTTCGTAGTCCACCTGCAGATAACGGCCTTCCATATCCACACCCGAGGCAAAGCCCAGCCCATAGATCAAAGCCTTGGGTTGCTTGCGGGTATAGATGGCGACGCCATTGTAATGTTTGATACCGGAATCGAAGAAATAGGCATAATAGCCGTCCAGCTGAAACTCTGGCTGGTCCAGCTCGGGTTCTAGTGCGCGAAGGTCTTGCAGGCAGATAACATCGGCGTCCTGACTGTCGAGCCAATCGTATAGCCCGCGTTGCGCCGCCTGAAAAATGCCGTCGACGCTAAGACTGATAACTCTCATGTTAGCCCCTTTATTATGGACTGTGTATGATACCCGAGCTTGTTATATTTGTGTTAACTCTCGTGAGTTAACCGTCGAGAGCTTCTGGGGGTTTCAACCGGGAGCTACCCGCTTAGCTCGGCACATTCAGTCTGGCTTCGGGCCTCTTCCAGACCGCGAAGTCTCTACAATTTAGATCATTTTCGGAACATTTGCATGGAAAACTACCAGCGCGACTTTATAGAGCTGGCTTTGGAGCACCAAGCTCTGGGGTTTGGCGACTTCACGCTAAAATCGGGCCGCACCAGCCCCTATTTTTTCAATGCCGGCCGTTTCCAGACCGGAAAGGCCTTGGCTCAGCTGGGGCGTTGCTACGCTCAGGCACTTATTGGCTCTGGCATCGACGTGGACTTGATCTTCGGACCGGCCTATAAAGGTATTCCACTGGCGGCCGCTACCGCTGTAGCGCTGGCCGATAAGCATCAGCTCGATCTGCCCTATTGTTTTAACCGCAAAGAAGCCAAAGACCATGGCGAGGGGGGCTCTTTGGTGGGCGCACCTCTGGCCGGCCGGGTATTGATCGTCGACGATGTGATCACCGCCGGTACCGCCGTGCGCGAAGTCATGGGCTTGATTGCCGATTCAGGCGCTGAACCGGCAGCGGTGTTGATTGGTCTAAACCGGCAAGAGCGGGGTCGCGGGGAGCTTTCAGCGATTCAGGAGGTCCAAGAAACTTACGGCATTCCGGTTATCAGCATTATCAAACTCGACGATATCGTCAGCTACCTGACTCAAATGGAGGGCCAGGAATCGGTGCTGGAAGCCATTGAGCGTTACAGAGACACTTATGGTGTCGAGAATTAGGAGTAAATTGCGGCGATGAAAATATCGGGTTTCGCGGTTGTTTTGATCTTGGTTGGCGGCCTTGTGGCGAGTGCCTGGGCGGCGCCGGATAAGGTCTACTATCGCTACACCAACGACAAAGGTGTGGAGGTGCTCAACGACAGCATACCCCCGGAGTATGTTTCCAAAGGCTATGAAATTGTCAGCCTGAACGGCACAGTGGTTAAAACCGTGCCGCCGGCGCCCAGCAAGGAAGAATCCCAGCGCCTGGCGGAGGAGCGCAAGCTGCGGCGAGAACAGGAGCGCTTGGATGCCGAATTGCGCCGACGCTACAGCACCGTGGAGGATATCCGAGCGGCCCAGAAGCGCCGGTTGGCGGATTTACAGGGCAATATCAGTATTTTGCAAAGTAATCTGAGCAACGTGCGGCTGCAGATCAAGACATTACAGACACGAGCGGCGGGTATGGAGCGCAGCGGCCAGGAGGTGTCTCAAGGAATATTGGATAACCTCGAGACGCTCAACAAAGAAGAGCAGGATATTCTGGTTCAGATAGAACAGCGCAAAAAAGAATATGAGAAGGTCGAAGACGAGTTTGAGCAGGATATAAAACGGTTCGAACAGCTTCAGCGCAAGAACAATTGATCCAAGCAGGTCCTCTCACCGCTGCTTTCCAATCGGTTAGCTCACGAGGGAGGGCTGCTCTCTCATCAAGCCTTCTATCATCACCGGCCATTGCTCGGCCCACTGCTCAGTGGGTTTGCGCCGGAATTCACTGCGAACGAATTGGGTAATTCGGCCATCGGCGCAAGCCATTAGCAAGTTGGCGGCCGCCGAGAGTGGCAGGTTAGGCCTTAGATTCTCGCGCAGTTCGGCTTCGCGCAGTATTTGCTTCAACTGAGTTTCGATGCGCTCGAACAGTTGCGCTACCCGGTTGCGCAGCCGCTCGGTCTCGCCGGTCAGCGCGTCGCCGGTGAGTAGCCGGGTAATACCAGGATTGCGTTCGGTGAAGGTTAGCAGCAGCAACAATATTTTTTCACACTGGCGCAAAGCGCCGGGCTCTTCCGCCAGAATTATCGAGATACGGGTAAAAATAGTCTCTTCAATAAATTCAATCAAACCCTCGAACATTTTTGACTTGCTCGGGAAGTGACGATAGAGAGCCGCTTCAGAGACACCCACCTCGCGCGCCAGCGCCGCGGTAGTAATACGGGCCCCGGGGCTTGCCTCCAGCATACTTGCCAGCGATTCCAGGATCTGTTGACGGCGAGACACTTTGTTGCTCGGTTTACTCATGAGATTCAATCAGCTGTTCAGGTTCTGGGGGCCAAAGCTTGGCGCGAGGCACAATCAGGGCTAATCCTATCCGGATATCGACGCCGCTTCAATAAAAGCGATTTCCAGCTTACTAGCCCAAGCTTGTTAAGCGGGCTTGCGATTAGTGATCAAAGTGCCGACGCCCACATCGGTAAAAATTTCCAATAAGACTGCGTGGGCCACGCGGCCGTCGACGATATGGGCACTTGTTACCCCACCTTTGACCGCATCCAGCGCACAGCCAATTTTAGGTAGCATGCCCCCGTAGATGGTGCCGTCATCGATCAAAGCGTCGACTTCGGCCGTAGTCAGGCCGGTAAGCACCTTGCCGGATTTATCCTGCAACCCCGAAACGTTGGTCAGCAGCATGAGTTTTTCAGCGCGCATGACTTCGGCGATTTTGCCGGCGACCAAATCGGCGTTGATGTTGTAGGAAGCTCCGTCGCTGCCCACTCCAATAGGTGCGATTACCGGAATGAAATCGCTGTTGACCAACATGTCGATGACCGAAGTGTTAATCGACGCTACCTCCCCGACGTGACCAATATCGATAATCTCGGGGGCTTGCATGTCGGGGGTCTTGCGGGTGGCGGAAAGTTTGCGCGCCCGAATCAGCTGGCCGTCTTTGCCGGTAAGGCCTATAGCGTGGCCGCCGTTGTGATTGATGAGGCTGACAATTTGCTTATTGACGGTGCCGCCCAGCACCATTTCTACCACGTCCATAGTGGCGCTGTCAGTGACGCGCATGCCGCTGACAAATTCCGATTTTATATCCAGCTTAGCCAAAAGCTCGCCGATCTGAGGTCCGCCCCCGTGCACAACGATCGGGTTCATACCCACCAGTTTCATTAAGACTATGTCGCGCGCAAAACTGTTTTGCAGTTTTTCGTCAATCATGGCGTTGCCGCCGAATTTGATCACTATGGTTTTGCCGGTGAAACGTTGAATATAGGGCAGCGCTTCGGTTAAAACCTGAGCGATGTTCATGGCGTCGTCGCGGGTCAGTGACATAGTCTTACCTGTAAGCTAGAAATCAATTTTGAGACTGCTGTCGATTTTCAGCAGTTCGCGTTTAAATAGTTGTTGAATGGTTTTTAGCGCTTCTTCGCTCTCGGCTTCAAAGCGAAGGGTCAAAGCGGCCGAAGTATTGGAGGCGCGCACCAGGCCCCAGCCT
>CAZKCY010000222.1:0-4903 GCA_964551155.1 uncultured Marinimicrobium sp.
GTCCTTTATTCGGAAAATTTATGTTAAGCCTCTGATTTTACAGGAAATCCAAACGGATTGTGATTCCAGTGGTCGCGGGTTCGAGCCCCGTCAGCCACCCCATTTTGCTCTTTCCCGCCCTGTTTCACCCCAAAGCCGTTCCGATCAAAATTGCCTTGGCGCTCGCAATGCCCTATGGGACAATAGCGACCCTTTTTTAAACCGCCCATACGAGGTAACCGCTCCCATGCCCGCACTGCTACTCGACGGTAAAGCACTCGCCCAAAAAACCGAATTGGAACTGGCCGAACGGGTCCAGGCCCTCAAGCAGCGCAGCGACGGCCGAGCACCAATTCTGGCAACCATCTTGGTTGGAGAAGATCCCGCTTCTGCCACCTACGTAAGAATGAAAGGCAACGCCTGCGAGCGCATCGGCATGGAATCTCTGAAAGTGGAAATGCCCACCGAGACCACCACCGAAGAGTTGCTTGACCGAATCGAGCAGCTCAATTGCGACCCCAATGTTCACGGCATATTGCTGCAGCACCCGGTTCCCGCCCAGATCGACGAGCGCCGTTGCTTCGATGCGATCAGCGCTGAGAAAGACGTCGATGGCGTTACCTGTCTGGGCTTCGGGCGCATGAGCATGGGCGAGCAGGCTTATGGCTGTGCTACCCCCATGGGCATTATGCGCCTACTCCAGGCCTACGAAATTCCTCTGGCGGGAAAACACACGGTAGTGGTTGGGCGCAGCCCGATACTGGGCAAGCCTATGGCCATGATGTTGCTCAACGCAAACGCCACAGTGACTATTTGCCACTCGCGCACCCGCAACCTGCCAGAACTGATCGCGCAGGCCGATATAGTGGTAGGCGCGGTGGGCAAGCCTGAATTCATCAAGGCCGACTGGATTAAAGATGGCGCGGTGGTTGTTGATGCTGGTTACCATCCCAAGGAGCGGGTCGGCGATATTGAACTGGCGCCGCTGACCGATCGAGTCGCCGCCTACACGCCGGTGCCGGGCGGCGTTGGCCCTATGACCATCAATACGCTGATTTACCAAACCGTAGATTCTGGTGAGCGGAGTCTGGCCCGCTGATCGAGGACAGGTGGTTCGCCACACCCTTTTTCAAACGTCCGGGTTGCCCATAGCCGCAGGTAACTACAATTCGCTCAAGGAAATTTTATGCGTCGATCCGCTGTATTGGCGTTTGCTCTGACTATTTTCAGCGCAGGAACTGCCACTGCTCAGGCCCCGGAACCAGAAGTCGATAAAGATCTCGTCAAGCATGGCTACCTGTGCAGTCTCGGAGATACTGAACGGCTAATACAGATCGTATATCTAGTTCCCGGCCAAGAAGTACCTTGCGAGGTCCACTACCACAAAGACGGGGAGCAAAAGCTGCTCTGGCGGGCCGACAATCAGGTCGGGTTTTGCGAACGCAAAGCCGACTATCTTGCCGATCAGCAGCAGGAATGGGGCTTTTCCTGCGAGACCTTAACCGACACTTCGGTAGCGCTCGATTAAACTCTGCCCCAATGGCTTTTTAGCCGGAACACTCACCTTTGCTCGAGGCTCGCAATTCTCCAAATGCGTCTGGATAAGTTCATTGGCAACAGCACCGACTGGTCGCGCAGTCAAATTCAGCGGGCTCTAAAGCGCGGTGAAATCCAAGTCAATGGCGTCATTGCGCGCCGCGCCGCGCAAAGCGTTTCGGAGCAAGATCGAGTCACTCTCGATGGCACTCCGGTAAGCATTCCAGCCCCGCGCTACCTGATGCTGCACAAACCAGAAGGTGTGGTCTGCGCCACTACCGACAGCGACCAACCTTGCGTGCTGGACCTGATTACCAGCAACCACAAGCAGGGCTTGCAAATTGTTGGCCGCCTGGACAAAGACACCACCGGCCTAGTGCTGCTCACCGATGACGGCCAATGGAATCACCGCATTACCGCCCCCAATCGGCGCTGCCCAAAAACTTACAAGGTTAGCGTCGCAGAGGCTTTTGCGGTCGATACGGCCGAGCGGCTCGCCGCTGGCCTTTTACTGCGCAATGAAAAGCACCCTACTCTGCCAGCGCAGTTTGAGGCCCTGGACAGTCACACCGCTTTGGTGACGGTGTACGAAGGTCGCTACCATCAGGTAAAGCGCATGTTCGCCGCCTTAGGCAATCGAGTAGTCGGCCTGCACCGTCAATCCGTCGGGGGAATAGAACTGGATCCGCAGCTTGCACCCGGCGACTGGCGCCCACTCGCCGCTGAAGAGGTGGCCAGTGTCTGAACTCCCGGACCCAGCCAGCCTCTGGCTGATCGAACAGATGCGCACCCAGGCTACTTCCAACAGCCTTTGGTGCAGCGATGAAAATACCCTGGGCTCCCTAACGGATACCCCTCAGTGGCAAAATAAGCCCCGGTTACTCACCAACCGATACGACATAGCACAGCAAGCGGAAAAACTCCGGTTCGACGCTAAATTCAATGACTTTGATTTTACGGCTTACCGCAATTGCCCCATCGAACAGATTTTTTATCGCGTTTCCAAGGAAAAACCACTCACACACCACCTTATCAACCAAGCCGCCCAAATTTTGCCCCAGGGCGGCAGGCTGTTTCTCAGCGGTGAGAAAAACCAAGGCATTAAAACCTATATCGGCAAAGCTGCCGAGTTGTTTGGCTGTACTTCCACAAGCCGGAAAAACGGTTCGGTCTACAGCGCCATACTCCGCAAACAGATCGAACCCAAGGGGCTTTTGGACGACAGTGACTACCTGCAGCTACGCCCGATTGGTCAGCAAGGCTCAATCAGTTTCTACAGCAAACCGGGGCTATTTGGCTGGCAAAAATTCGATCGTGGCAGCGAGTTTCTGATCGAGCAACTAAACCGTTTTTTGCCGGCTCAACCTGCTACCCAAGCGCCCAAGTCGCTGTTGGATTTAGGCTGCGGCTACGGCTACCTGGGGCTGATGAGCGCCCATTTGCCCATACAGCGACGCGTGTTTACCGACAACAACGCCGCCGCACTGCAAGCCACCGAATACAATTGTCGGTTAAATGCCGTCGACGCGGAGGTGATAGCTGGGGACGCGGGCAATACGCTCACAGGTGGCTTTGATTTGATTCTGTGCAACCCGCCCTTTCACCAGGGTTTTTCGGTCAGCGGGGAGTTGACCAAGAAGTTTCTAAGTGCCGCTCTGCGCTTGCTCAACGAGCAAGGCTCGGCCCTGTTTGTGGTCAACAGCTTTATACCGCTCGAGCGTCTTGGACGAGAACTTTTTTCCCAAGTCAATTTATTGGCCGACAATGGCAGCTTCAAAGTTATTCAATTGGGTCACTAGAATAACCGCTCCACAGCAAAGTTAAGTTTGCAGCTGGATCGCCTTCGATCCAACTGAGGGCTTTGCGCCAGCCTGCGCTCGAATTCTTTAAGATCGAGACTCTGGTTCAAAAACACACCTATGTGATTGGCGTAATTCTGCGTGGTCAAACTAATCCCAGCGGCAAACTGGCGGCGCAGGGCCGGATAGGACACTGGCGCCGATTCCAACAAACCCGAACGACTATCGAAGTTAATCGCCAAGACCCCCCGGTCGCTCAAGACCCGGCGCAATGCTTGACTCCAATGCCAATCTACCGAAACCGCCCGGCTGGGCTCGCCGTCGAGATCTCCAAACAGGTCGTCTATGACCAAATCGAATTTTGGTCCACTGTAGTTCTGCAGCCAGAGGCGCGCATCCGCCTCCAGCAGCTCAACATTGTCGGCGTCGACATCGAAAAACTCCCGCGCCAACTCCAGGTGAACCGGGTTTAGCTCAATCCCGACAATTAGCTCAGGCGAGAAAAAGTCATTTAGCTGTCGAATGACCGCCCCGCCACCAACCCCCAACACTAAAATTTTCCGCAACCGCTCGGAAGGCTGCATGAACGCCGGCAGCAGTAGAAGATCCCAGACACTGCCCGCCACCGGGCGCCGAGGGTTATATTGGCTGTGAAAAACACCGTTGGTGTAGAGCCGCAGGCTGGCTCCGGCGCGCCGTAGCTCATAGCGATTACCGCAAGAGTCCTGCCTAAACCAGACCAGCGCCATCAGCGCCCGGGCTCCAACACCGCCAGGGCCGCATTAATTCGCCTCAGGCGTTCGTCGCTGCCACCCCTGTCGGGATGGTGGGCCATGGCCAAACGACGGTACTGGAGCTTAATATCCGCCGCACTCACCGGATCTTCTAGCTCCAATTCGGCCAGAGCGTCGCGCCGCTCCTGATCGTCCAGCGTTCCACGGCGCACAAAACTGCGCCAAAACTTTTGCAAAAGTTCTTCGACAGTTTCCTCGGTAGCCTCGCGGTAATAATCCCAGTTTAAGTAGAACTCCCGGATTGGCTGATCTTCCATTTCGGCCAAGGCCTCGTCCATAGAGCCCTGCTCGAACGGGCGCACATATATAGCCAAGGGAGAAATTATCAGGGCTTGATTGTGTTCAGCAAACACCGGTTGCAAACGGTAAAGTGCGTTAAAAACCAGAAAATGGACCCTAAACAATGACAAGGGTGAAAAGCTGTAATCAGACCGGACCAGTTCTCTTTGTTTAAGGGTCTGAATCAGTTGATGCTCGGTGCGCGCAGAGCTGGACTGCATCAGAATTTGCTCTATATCCGACAGTAGCGGATTGTCTTCAGACAAAGAGTTTTGAGGGTTGAATTTAGTGCAATCGACGGGAGACATGCTTGACATTATAACCAGATTTAGGCGGCATATACTCCTCGCCGGGCAGGAGACAGGTCGTCGGCCAAACTGGCGTATTTTTTACAAAAAAGGGTTGACCAACCCCAAACTGGACTATAGGATACGCACCACTTCCGCAACGGAAGTCACTATTCCGCCTTAGCTCAGTTGGTAGAGCAAATGACTGTTAATCATTGGGTCGCTGGTT
>CAZKCY010000223.1:0-1556 GCA_964551155.1 uncultured Marinimicrobium sp.
TCGGTCCAACTGCCATCGGTGGGCGCGTCGGGCTTGAGCATAGAAGCGCCTTCGTCTTTGGCGTTCAGGGCCCAGTTAGCGTGCGACAGATTGTGTCGGGCCATAAATTCCAGCCACTCGCGGGTGGACTCTTCGTCCACGCCGCCATCGCCGTCGGCATTTACCGTGCCCCACTCGGTGACCATTAATGCTAGGCCCTGATCCAGCGCCAGCTTGGCTTTATCGCGCAGCTCCTGTTTGTGGGTACCGGCGTAAAAATGCAGGGTGTAAACGATATTGTCGTAACCGGTAATCGGATCCTGGGCCGCCTCGTCCACGTCCTGTGACCAGCTCGGGGTGCCGACCACAATCAGATTGTCCGGATCTTTCGCCCTTATGGCCGCAATCACTTGTTCGGCGTAGGGCTTGATGGTTTCGGACCAGCTGACATTTTCCAGGGGTTCGTTGTAAATCTCGTAAATCACATTGGCCTGATGGCTGTATTGCTCCGCCATTTGCGAAAAGAACTCCACCGCCGCTTCCGGATGATCTTCGGCGTGGTGCGAATGCCAGTCGATAATTACATAAATGCCTTCGACAATGGCAGCATTCACCACCGTCTCCACTTTGGCTCGGTTCCCGGCTTTGTCCTCCAAATAGCCGCCGCTCGCCTCGACACCCATGGCGGCTCGAATCAAACCGGCGTGCCAGTCCTGAGCGACTTTGCGCACCACCCCATCATTGTAGAAGCGTTCTCCGCTCCAGCCATTGTTGGACCAGAACAGACTCGGGCCGGCGAGCGATACCGCCTCGCCTTGCTGGTCGACAATTTGATTGCCCTCGACCTTAAGCGCACCGTGGCGCTCCACAACAGTTTGGCCCACTGGTGGCGCGCAGGCCGAAATCAGAGTAACGCCGAAAAGCAAAACTAAAGCTTTGCTGAGAGAGCGGAAAAGGGCAGGAGTTTTTATCATTGTGATGATCCCTCGAAAAACATAAGGTCCCATAATTGTTCCCGGGGGGCTGGTTGTCAATGGGCCAATTTGTTATGTTATAACGATTGGTGTGATTATTCTTCGGAAGGTAACTTCAGCGGCGGATGATGCCGGCGCCGGCGCAGCCAGTTAATGGAGCGGTATACCGGCCGGCGGCTGACCAGCCAACGCTCGGCGGCGTATTTGCCGGGAAAGTTAAGCAGCAGCAAACCCGCGAACATGGTCAAAAGCCCCTGGCCGGGCAGTACCAGCATCAGTATGCCGCCCGCCAACAGCAGTAGGCCGGCAATGTTTTTGGCCACCACCAACAGCGAGTGCACCAGCAAATTGGAATTAAACATGCGTTGCGCACTGAGGCGCTTGGGACGCACGAAGTAGTCTTCGGGTATTTGCGCCACAATGAAAGGCAAGGCCGCCAAGCTGCCGAAAAATACCAGTACTGAAGAAACCGCCAGCCACCAGAGCAGAGCGTGCGTATCGAGCCGAAGCCTCGCTTGGGCTGCTCGGGCGCGTAGGGCACGAGGCGCGCGACCGGCTTCTTGCCGCGGGCGATGATCACCTCTTCGCCCCGCTCGGCCTGCT
>CAZKCY010000223.1:1566-3209 GCA_964551155.1 uncultured Marinimicrobium sp.
ACCAGAGCAGAGTTTCGTGGCTTAGCAGTTCCAGCCAAAGTTCGGCGAGTTCCATGATTCTGGTAGAGCTCCGCAACGGAAGTAATGATTAAACAGGGCGTTAAACTAAGCCGTTAAGTTAAAAAGCTTCGCTTAATTTAGACGAACAACTGACCAATTTGGATTGAACATGGCTTCGGGTATTCCGACCAACATCATCACCGGCTTTCTGGGGGTGGGCAAAACCACCGCCATCCGGCACCTTCTCCAGCACAAGCCCGAGGGCGAGGTCTGGTCAGTGCTGGTAAACGAGTTCGGCGAAATTGGCATCGACGGCGCTTTGCTCAATGGCACTGGCGCTCATGTGCGCGAGGTGCCCGGCGGCTGTATCTGCTGCGTGGGCAACCTGCCGATGAAGGTGGCCCTGAACATGCTGATCGCCACCACCAAGCCCGATCGAATTCTGGTCGAGCCCACCGGCCTCGGCCATCCGGCGGAAATCATAGCGACCCTGACCGGGGAATACTACCGGGAAGTGCTGGATCTGCGCGCCACCATCACCCTGGTGGATGGCCGCAAGCTGACCGATTCGCGCTATACCGATAACCCCACGTTTCGCGATCAGCTCAATGTGGCCGATGTGCTGATCGGCAACAAAGAGGATCAGTACAGCGAAGCCGACCGCGACCGATTTCTGAACCTGTTGGCCAGCTTTGAGCCGCCCAAACTCGGCAGTCAGCTGGTCAGTCAGGGTGCTTTCGCTCGCGACTGGCTGGATCTACCGCGCGGCCCGGGGCTCAGCAGTCAGCCCGACTATCACAGCGCCAACCGCCTGCAACCTCAGCGGGAGCTGCCCAACCCGGAAGTGGAAATCCCCGACGGCGAAAGTTTTATCCGCCGCGAGAACCGCGGCCAGAAACACTACAGCTTAGGTTGGGCCTTTGTGCCCGAGCGGGTATTCGATTTCAACCAGTTGTTCGCTCTGTTAAGCGGCCTGTCGGTGGCCCGGGCCAAGGCCATAGCGATTACCGACCAGGGCGTGTTCAGCTTCAACATGGAAGGCGGGGTGCTCAGCGTGGGCGAGCTGGACGATGCCATGGACAGTCGCATAGAACTGATCGATGCCGAACCCATAGCCGTTGAGACGATAGAGCCGGAGCTCCTGGCCGCCGCCGGCTTGTAGCAGATAGTTTTTCTAGGGCTCTTGGTACTCGACAATCTCCTTGGCCTCCATACTGTAAACCGCCAGGGCGGTATCGTTCTCCACGGTTTCGATTTTGAGTTCGCCACTGACCCAGAAAGGCGTATAGAGCTCGTCCAGCTGCAGGCCTTGAGGGTAACTGACAAAAATAATCTGGTTCGGGGGAGGGGGTGGTACATGAATGCAAGCGCCGAAGTAGGGCACCAGGAAGAACTCGCTGATGTTCATCTCGTCATCAAACTCCAGCGGCACTATAAAGCCCGGCAGCCGAATACGGGTTCGGTCCAGTTCCGGTCGGACCTCGGTGGACACCAGTACATCTTCCCAGGTGCGCTCGGCGGAGCTGTCAGAAGTGCTTCCCATGGCTTGGCCTATGGCGTTTTCCACCTGGTCAGCCAGTTGATTGTCGGGGCGGCGCAGGGGTTCAACCGGCTGGTCGGCGGCCAGTTCCTCGTCGCTCAAT
>CAZKCY010000223.1:3219-4884 GCA_964551155.1 uncultured Marinimicrobium sp.
GAATGATCGGGCGCGGGCATATTGAGCAGCAGCTCCAGATCTTCCTCGGGCATCAGGTCGGTCCATTCCAAAGTGCGGACTTCCGTTTGTGCCTGAACCGAGAGGGTAAAAAACCCCAACAGCGCACTGAAAACTAAACCTTTGTGTGGCATCTTGTGAAACACCTAATGTATTAAAAATTGAATCATGACCTGCCCGGGCTTAAAGCCGCCGCATTTAAACGGCGAATGCAGCCTAGCCAATCGGCGCAGCTTAACCTCTCATTGCGAAAAAGCCATGACCGATACGACAAAAAACCTTGCCAGTAATTCCAGTCCTCCGGTTTCACCCGCTATAGCCCTGCGTCAGCTCGAATTTGGCTGGGCGGGTCAGGCCGAACCGCTGTTGGCGATAAAGCAGTTGGAAATCGCCAGAGGCGAGCGGGTGTTTCTCTATGGCCCCTCCGGCACCGGTAAAACCAGCCTGCTCAACCTGCTCGCCGGTGTCCAGTTGCCCGATAAGGGCTCGGTCGAGCTTCTGGGGCAGGATTTGACGCTAATCTCGGCCCGTAAACGAGACAAATTTCGAGCTCGGCATATCGGGGTCATTTTTCAGCAGTTCAATCTCATTCCCTATCTGAGCTTGTTGGACAATGTCCTGCTGGCGGCCCATTTTGCCGCTCTGGAACGGGCCGAGGCCGAGCTTCGCGCCCGCCAGCTATTGACCGCCTTGGGGTTGGAGCGGGAGCTGGTCGAGCGCCCAGCCCGGCAACTGAGTGTCGGCCAGCAGCAGCGCGTGGCGGTGGCTCGGGCGCTGATTGTCAAGCCGGAGATTCTGCTCGCCGATGAGCCCAGTTCGGCGCTGGACAGCGACAGCCGCGACGCCTTTATTGATCTGTTGCTCGACAACGCCCACCAGACCGGCTGCACGGTGGTGTTCGTCAGTCACGACCGCAGCCTGCAAGGGCATTTCTCCCGCAGCTTGGATATCCGTGAGCTGCGCGCCGAACATCGGCCTTTGAGCCAGGAGGCCTCATGTTACTGAAATTGGCTCGGCTAAGTCTCTGGAACCGGCGCACTACCGGCATTCTGACGTTGATATCTCTGGCCATTAGCGTGGCGCTGATACTGGGCATCAACCATTTGCGCCACCAGGCCAAAGACAGCTTCGCCCAGACCATCTCGGGTACCGATCTGATTGTCGGCGCTCGCGGCGGTCAGCTAAATCTATTGCTCTACTCAGTGTTCCGGCTCGGCAATGCCACTCAGGAAATCAGCTGGCAAAGCTACTCGGCGCTGAGCCAGCATCCCAACGTCGCCTGGACCATTCCGCTGGCGCTGGGCGACTCCCACAAAGGCTTTAGGGTATTGGGCACCAGCGAGGCCTACTTCGAACACTTTCGCTACGGCCAAGGCCGCGCTCTGGAGCTCGCCCAAGGTCGGGTTTTTTACGCTCCCCAGGATGCGGTTTTGGGGAGCAAGCTCGCCGAACAGCTCGACTACCATTTGGGCGATGAAATCACCATTTCCCACGGCACCGTCTCGGTAAGTTTCGCCCAGCACGATGAGCATCCATTTAGAGTGGTGGGCATACTGGCGCCCACCGGCACGCCAGTGGACCAGACTCTGCACGTGAGTCTGGCCGGTTTGGAGGCGGTGCACTCGGGCTTGGCTCAGGGTCATCGGC
>CAZKCY010000224.1:0-4873 GCA_964551155.1 uncultured Marinimicrobium sp.
GCGGTAATCGGCAATCTGTTCGCCCACAACGATCGCCGCAATCCCTATTTCAAAGCTCATGCAACCGGGGTGGTGGTTAACAACTTGATGTACAACCTCGGCAATGCCGCTGTTCAGCTCGGCTATATTGCCGACGAATGGACGGGAAGCGACATTGAGCCCGGCAATCCGCAGGTGGCGGTGGTGGGCAACGAGCTGCGTTACGGACGCGATAGCTACTCCGACCTGGCCTTGGTGGCCTACCAGGGTGATGCCTTTGTCAAAGATAACCGCGTGGTCAATCTCGATGGGGAAGCCATGCCTCAGGTGCAGGGCGACATTCGGCTGCTGGACAAGCCACCGGTTTGGCCGCTGGGACTGACGGCCATGCCTCTGGACAAGGTCGCTGAATCGGTATTACGAAACGCCGGCGCGCGCCCCTGGGAGCGGGATGCGGTAGACCGGAGGATTGTCGAAAGCGTACTTGAGAAAAATGGCAGGATTATCGATAGCCAAAAACAGGTGGGGGGTTATCCGGCTTATCCGGCTAGCCGCCGAACGTTGGATGTCCCCGAAGATCCGGAGCAAGTAGCGGCTTGGTTGGAAAGCTTTATTCCGCCGGAATACCGGTAGGGTGGGCATGGCCCACCATTTAAGTTAAACCTTCGAGCAATGTCAGCGGTGGGCGGTGCCCACCCTACTAGTATACGCCGGCTTTCCGTAGGGTGGGCACAGCCCACCACTGTCATTAGACTTCGTTGGCCGGCTTACCAATAGTTGCCAAAATACCGCCATCGACATAAACGATCTGACCGGTGACAAAGTCCGAGGCTTTGGACGCCAGGAATACCGTTGCGCCCTGCAGATCCTCGGGATCACCCCAGCGGCCCGCCGGGGTGCGGCTGATGATAAAGTCGTTCATCGGGTGACCGGCAACTCGAATCGGTTCGGTTTGGGCGGTGGCGAAATAGCCGGGTCCTATGCCATTGACCTGAACATTGTGTTTGGCCCATTCGGTGGCCATGCTGCGGGTGAGCATTTTCAGCCCGCCCTTGGCGGCGGCGTAGGCGCCCACTGAGTTGCGCCCGAGTTCGCTCATCATTGAACAGATATTGATGACCTTGCCGCCAGAACCGCGGGCCACCATGCTGGCCACAACCGGCTTGGTCATGGTGAACACGCCGGTCAAATCGGTCTTGATCACTTTTTCCCACTCCGCCAACTCCATTTCCAGTAGCGGCGTGCGCCGAATAATGCCGGCGTTGTTGACCAGAATATCAATGGGCCCCACTTCCTTTTCGATATTGGCGACCGCTTGCTCGGCTTGCTGTTCATCGGTCACATCAAACAGGTAGCCGTGGGCATCGATACCGGCCGCCCTGTAGGTTTCCAGAGCGG
The DNA here is from genome assembly GCA_964551155.1 of uncultured Marinimicrobium sp. Lineage (GTDB taxonomy): Bacteria > Pseudomonadota > Gammaproteobacteria > Pseudomonadales > Cellvibrionaceae > CAZKCY01. Next base: position 1,378 of record CAZKCY010000224.1, read on the forward strand.
CGTCGAGTTTCTCGCGCGAAGAATGACCGTTGGTGACCACCCTTGCGCCGGCATTTCCCAGGCCCATGGCCATGGCCATACCCAGGCCGTGAGTGGCGCCGGTGACCAGAGCCACCTTGCCTTTGAGATTGAACAATTCCGTAGACATAATCGTCGTTACCTATGAATCTATTGAAGAGTGCGGGGAAGCCTATTTGAGTGTGTGGGGCTTGTGAAAGTCCATGTCGGTATAGTCGAGGTTTTCCCCCGCCATGCCCCAAATAAAGGTGTAATTGGCGGTGCCCACACCCGAGTGCATGGACCAGGGTGGCGAGACAATCGCTTGTTCATTGCCAACCCAAATATGCCGGGTTTCCTCGGGCGGGCCCATAAAGTGACACACCGCCTGCTCTTCGGGAATGTTGAAATAAAAATAGGCCTCCATGCGCCGGCTGTGCAGGTGCACTGGCATGGTGTTCCAGATGCTGCCCGGTTGCAGTTCAGTCATGCCCATCTGCAGCTGACAGGTTTCCACCACCCCGTTGATCAACAGCTGATTGATGCGCCGTTCATTGCAGGTGTCCGATGAACCCAGCTCCAGAACATTGGCATCCGACATGCCCACTTTCTTATGGGGGTAGGCGTGATGGGCCGGGGCCGAGTTCATATAAAACTTGGCCGGCTGGTCGGGATCGGCGCTGGAGAACACCACTTCCTTGGCACCGCGCCCGATGTAGAGAGCTTCTTTGGTATCCAGCTCAAAGAGTTCACCATCGACGCTGATTGCGCCTTTGCCGCCCACGTTGATAGCCCCTAGCTCCCGGCGCTCGAGAAAATGGCTGGCTTTTTGTTGATACACCGGCTCGAGCATGAGCTTGTTCTGCATGGGCATGGCCCCGCCGACCATGATGCGCTCGTAATGGGTATAGACAAACAGCACTTCGTCGCGGGCGAAAATCTTCTCGATCAGAAAGTGCTTGCGCAGCTTTTCAGTGTCGTAGTGTTTGAAGTCGTCTTGATGGACCGCAAAGCGTTCCTCAATAATGTTCATGATAGTCTCCGTCAGTCCTGCAGAAGTCGGTGCATTTCGATGCCGGCGAGAATGAAGGGGCCGGTGCCCTTGGGGTCGTTCTCGAATATGCGCTCGCTCATATAGTACCGGTAACTGCCGTCGCGACCAAAACCCAGGCCGGCCACTAGGCACTGGTTGGTCATGCTGATACGACCATCCGGGTGCACAGTTGCGAACTCATCAATTAGGCCTTGATAGGCTTTGAGCGCCGCTGGTCTATAGGTCTCGGGCAGATAGCCCTTACGCAGAGCCTTGGCAAAGAAATAGCTGAACATGGCGGTGGCCGTGGACTCGCGGTAATTGCCAATCCGCTCGGGTTGGTCGATGATCTGAAACCAGGTGCCAGTTGCCGGGTCTTGGGTATCCACGAGGGCTGGAGCCAAATCGGTAATGGCTTTGAGTATCGGCGCACGCAACTCAGTTTCCTCGGCGGGAATCGAATCCAGTACATCCACTAGTGCCATGGCGTACCAGCCCATGCCTCGGGCCCAGAAGTGAGGCGAAAGGCCGGTCTCAGGGTCGGCCCAGTCCATTTGCTTGGATTCGTCCCAGGCGTGATAGTAAAGCCCGGTTTTCGGATCGCGCAGGCGCTGATAGGTGATCTCAAATTCTTTCACCACTTCCTCCCAGCTGGCACCTTCTTCGAAACGGGCGCTGTATTCCGCGAGAAAGGGCATGCCCATATAGACGCCGTCCAGCCAGACCTGATGCGGATAGGTTTTTTTGTGCCAGAAGGCGCCTTCACTGGTGCGCGGGTGTTCCTTTAGCTGACGTCGCAGCAGATCGGCGGCCTGCTTGTATTTTTCTTCGTTGGTATCTTCATACAGGCGCAGCACCACATCGCCGGGCTTGACCGAATCTATGTTGTAGTTGCTGATTTTATAGCGGCGAATATCGCCTTCGTCAGCAATAAACGTTGCCGTTGTCTTGTAAGGCACCTCAGCATAACCGGTATTGGGCGCGACCTTGTTCAGTTCGTCGTAGGCCATGGGCAGCAAGCCGACTATGTCGTATTCGAATTTGGGGGGCCGGCGCCGATTTACATCCCAGCCATCGTAATGGTACGAAAGCGTCTTGCGCGCCAGCTCCGAATCCGCCAACCGCTTGCTCCATTCCAAAGCGCTGGCGGCGGTCAGGGGCTCATCTCTGGTCTCTTGGCTTAACCTGCTGTCAAAACGGATTCTGGGAGTGAGGGTAAGCCGAGCAATTTCCTGATCCAGGTAAGCGATGAATTCTTCCTTGGTGCTAATGCCATCCTTCTCACCTTCCCAGGCGGCCAGAAAGTAGTACTCCAGCTCGCCGCCCGGAGCGTCCATCACCGATACATAGCTGCTGTCGTCCTGGGTTTGACTGGTTTTGTCGCCGCGGCGATAGATAACCGCCATGCCCAGTTTCGGGTGTTCCTCACTCAGCGTTTGCTCACCCCAACTGGCGGTGTAAGTCCAGGCGTAGCCGCTGATGTCCTCCGGTCCCTGAATCAGTTCGGTGCCGGGGTGCTTGACCATCCCAATGGCGAGGTTGGGCAGCTTTTCAGAAAGCTTGGGGTCGGACAGCTTGAGCCGAGTGTGTACCAGACGGCTGCCAGCGTGCATCGCCAGGTTGGCGGTTAAGTCCAGTTTCTGGTCGTTGATCTCCCAACCCTGGTATTCGATTTGAAGGTCGGAATAGAGCGGGCCGTCTTCGACGATGGTAACTTTGCGGCTATCTACCTCGGAAACCAGTTCAACTTGCTCGCCGTTCCAAAAGCCATAACCGCCGATACCCAGAGATTGGCCGACTTTGAGAATGTCCATACCCCAGTCGGCCGGTTCGTGGTAGGACTGATAATCGTCCTTACCGACATCCTGCAGCACCATCTCAGAGGTTTTCTTGCCAAAAATGTCGAAGCCGTTGCGCCAGTCCAAATAGATGCGATAGCCGACCTTGTCAGATTCGATGCCCGGGCCTTCGTACCGAATCCACTCGGAGTGGTCGGTGTACTGGGGCGGGGGAGTCAGCTGACGCACATTTTGAAACTCGCCGCCCAGATATTTGGCACCCTGCCATTCGCCGCCGGTTCTATGAGAAATTTCGGCCTGGGTTTGCTTGGGGATATCCAGGGATTGCGCGGCTTCGGCGTCGGCTAAAATCTTGATGTTTCGAGTTTGACCGCCGGCGAAATCCGCGGCTACCAGTAGGGTATCAACTTGGCCGTCGGCCGAACTGTCAATCAGCTGACTGGCCAGCAGCTGATCACCCTCTTTGGCAACCAAATGCTCGATGCGCGAATCGTCGGGTTGAAGCCCTAAATCGTAAATCGGAAACCGCAGCGGTTCCTGAACGCGAGGGAATTGGGTTGGGTTGGACACTTCGGCCTGAGCTAGCGGCGTGTCAACGACGGCCTCAACCTCAGAAGTTTCAACGGAGGCTGGGCTGGTGTCGGGCTTACCGGAATCACAGCCAGCC
>CAZKCY010000225.1:0-4869 GCA_964551155.1 uncultured Marinimicrobium sp.
CCGGAATTGTTTGAAAACTACAACATTCTTCCGGTCACCGAATACCCCAACCAGTTGTTCGACACCCTGGCGGCGATTTCTCCCCGGCCTTTGGATTTTCCCGAAGTGGTGGTGCTGACCCCGGGCATCTACAACTCGGCCTATTTTGAGCATTCTTATCTGGCTCAGCAGATGGGCGTTGAGCTGGTTGAAGGCAGCGACTTGGTGGTCGAGGACGATTGCGTATATATGCGCACCGTCAGCGGCCTGGCCAGAGTCGATGTCATTTACCGGCGCATCGACGATCTGTTTCTCGACCCGCAGATGTTCAACCCCGATTCGGTACTGGGCGTGCCCGGTCTGATGCGCGCCTGGCTCAAGGGTAATGTCGCTCTGGCCAATGCGCCTGGAGCGGGTGTTGCCGATGACAAAGTTATCTATACCTTTGTGCCGGCGATGATCAAATATTACTTGGGGGAAGATCCTATACTCCCAAATGTGCCCAGTTATTTATGCATCGATAAACAGCAGTGCGATCATGTGCTGGCCAACCTCGATAAACTCGTGGTCAAGCCCGCCAACGAGTCGGGCGGCTATGGCATGCTGATGGGTCCCCAGGCGAGCAAAAAAGAGCGCGAGGAATTTGCCCGGAAAATCAAAGCCAATCCGCGCAACTATATGGCCCAGCCTTTGATTTCGTTGTCCACTTCACCGATTGTTACGCCTCGCAACGCTGAGCCTCGCCACATAGATCTGCGGCCTTTTATCCTGCAGGGGCGCGAGCATCATGTGACTCCCGGTGGGTTAACCCGGGTCGCCATGAACAAGGGCTCCTATGTGGTCAATTCATCCCAGGGTGGCGGCAGTAAAGACACCTGGATTGTGGTAGAGGGAGATAAGTAGCCATGCTTTCACGGGTCGCTGAACGAATCTACTGGCTGGGCCGCTATATGGAGCGCAGCGAAAATATCGCGCGCCTGGTCAATGTTAATTCCAATCTATTGATGGACTTGCCGCGCGGTGTGCGTGTGGGCTGGGGCTCGCTGATCGATATCAGCGGTACCGGGAGCTATTTCCGCCGGGGCGATACCGAGCTTGCCGACGAGCGAACCGTGGTGCGCTTTATGCTGGCGGATAAAGATAACCCGGCATCGCTGCTCAACTCCCTCAGCTGGGCGCGGGAAAATGCCCGCATCACCCGGGAAATCATGCCGATGGAGGCCTGGGAGCTGATCAACGACCTCTATCTTATGGTTAAGGACAATGTCACTAAATCGGTGGCCAGGCGCGAGCGAATCCGAATCCTTCACAAAGTTATTGCCAGTATTCAACAGCTGACCGGCTTGCTGGCCGGCTGCATGAGCCACAACATCGGCTATGATTTCATCCGCATCGGTCGCAATCTCGAGCGGGCCGATATGACTACCCGTATTGTCGACGCCGGCTCGGCCAATCTCCTGCCGCATCTGTCTGGCGGCGAAGATGTGCTTGAGCCTTACGACAATATTTTGTGGATGAGCGTGTTGCGCTCGCTCAGTGGCTATCAAATGTATCGCCAGCAGGTTCAGGACCGGGTCAATGCCGAAGACGTGGTCACCTTTCTTTTGCAGGATTCCATCTTTCCTCGTTCGGTGTCTCATAGCCTCGGGGAGCTGGAAATTTGTTTGCGCAAGCTGCCCAACAGTGACGAGCCGCTGCGCGCCGCCGCCGGTGCCCGACGCAAAGTCAAAACGGCGGAAATTCCCGCCCTGCTTGAGTCTGGTTTGACGGAATTTATCGACACTTTGCAGGTGGACATAGCCGATATCCACTTTCAAATTGCCCAAAGCTGGTTTTTGCCGGTGACCCAGGCTGAAGCCAGCGACACCTAAGACAACGGCATTTTTTGCTATGAGAGATTTCCGGTGTTGCTGCGGGCAACAGATTTTTTTTGAGAATACTTTGTGTCTCAGTTGCCGGCGTGAGCTGGGGTTTGACCCCGAGCGCGGTGAAATGTTGGCCTTGCGCGCGGATAGCGTCGGGCGTTTAATCAGCGAAACTGGGGAAGCGTTCCGCTACTGCCGCAACGCGATCGATTACGGCGCCTGCAATTGGCTGCTGCCCTATGAGAGTCAAGATCCTTATTGCCGATCCTGTCGACTCAATCAAGTCGTGCCCGATCTGAGCAAGCCGGGTAACGTCGGCGATTGGACCAAGCTCGAGGCCGGCAAGCGGCACCTGATTTATACCCTTATGCAGCTGGGTTTGCCGGTGTCGGGGCGAGCCGAGAAAGGTGAGGGCGGTTTGAGCTTTGCGTTTCTGGAAGATGCCCGCTTCAACGCCGAAGTGACTGAGAGTTTTATCGCCACCGGCCACGCCAGCGGTTTAATTACTTTGAATTTGGCCGAAGCCGACGATACTTACCGAGAGCAGACCCGCAAGCAGCTGGGGGAATACCACCGCACCATAGTCGGTCACTTTCGCCACGAAAGCGGTCATTACTACTACGACTTGTTTGTGCGCCACAGTGATTGGCAAGGAGAGTTTCGAGCGCTATTTGGTGACCCGGATATCGACTATAGCGAAGCTTTAAAGCGACACTATAGCGACGGAGCTTCTGGAAACTGGCCGGAGGCCTATATATCTGCCTATGCGCAAGCGCATCCGCTGGAGGATTGGGCCGAAACCTGGGCTCACTATCTGCATATGCGCGATACTTTGGAGACCGCCCATGCCTTCGCCGTGCATCCCGATGCTCCTCAGCAGCAGGATCTGGACGAACTAGTGGCCAGTTGGCAGAAGCTGACGGTGGCTTTGAACGCGCTCAATCGCAGCATGGGGCTGCCGGACGCCTATCCCTTCGTGCTCACCAATGCGGTAGTGGCTAAACTTCGTTTAGTTCATCGTGTGATTGCGGCTGCCAGCTGATCGGCGGCAGTTGCACAAACGCTTCTACCAAACGCGCATCCCAGGCCTTTTTCAAGTCGCGCAGATACTCATCGTCTTCTTCGTAGCGATTGTGCTGAATCGAAAACTGGTCGCGCTCGTACAGAATCAGCTCAATGGGCGGTCCCACGGTCAAATTACTGCGCATGGTCGAGTCCATGGACACTAGGGCGCAGAGTGCGGCGGTGTCGAGGGTGGTTTTGTAGGTCAGAATCCGATCCAGAATGGGCTTGCCGTATTTGCTCTCGCCAATCTGCAGGTAGCGGGTGTCTTTTGAGGTGGTGATGTGGTTACCCGCGGGATAAACCATCATGATGCGGGGTTTTTCGCCCCTGATCTGACCGCCAATGATGAAGCTCGCCTCAAAGCTGGTGCCTTTGTCGTCGACATGCTTGTTGCGCTGCTCCCGGTTGATCTCGCCTAGATAATCCGCCGCCTCGCTCATGGATTCCACCGTGCGCAAACTGACTTGAGCCTCTTCTTTGAGGTCTTTTTTCAGCTGGGAGATCACCGCTTGGGTGGTGGCCAGGTTGCCGGAAGACAGGATAATAAACTGACGCTCACCTTCCACATCAAACTGATACATTTTGCTGTAGGTGCTCACCCTATCGACGCCGGCGTTGGTGCGCGAATCCGAGCAAAATACCAGTCCGGTTTCGACGGTAATGGCGAGGCAATAGGTCATAGTGGGGGTCAGTCCAATAACAAAAGGCTGCTTAGGGTAAGAGCAGTCACTACAGTCGTCAAGCCTGGTGTTCGCTGACGCCCTTCAGGTCATACCGGCTGGGCCTTACAAGCCAAGTGTAAACTTGGCCGACAGGCACCAAAAGCTGACTTTGTCTCTATTTGACGCATAAATCCCCTTCTTGGATGCCTTGCCTAGATGGGGTCGAAGCTGATTGTTTAGCTTTTCCTAGTAGAAGTCTTCGATAGTGGTGGCGCATTAATCATTATTGTGTCGGCGTTTTTTACATTATTTGGCGCAAAAATCTTTGTTTGCTCCCAAAATCGTGAACTAATTCGCTTAACTCCTTGAGTAATCAGCGCTTTTTTTAAGTTGGCGCTTAAATTGCTTTGTTAACTTTGTCTTCATTTGATTTGTCCGGGAGCTGGGGTAAGGTTATGGAAAATTCAGTGACAAACAAGATCGTCCGTTTTACGCTCAGCTTCTTGCTGCTTGCTTGCGCCCCTTTGGCCCAGGCGGGGATGCTGACCTTTGACGATTTAAAGTTTGATGGTCTGACCGCCGGCGGCGGAATACTCAACTCGCCAAACTACGGCGGCTTTATCTGGGATAGCGATTTTTCTGTGGGCTCCACGGATGCCGCCGGTTTCAGTGACGTTGCAGCGTCGGGCGATCAGTTCCTATTTAATAGCAATAACGCTCGCTTTTTAACGATTGAGCGGGACACGCCGTTTGACTTTTTCGGCGCTACTTTTGGCTTCCACTCGGTAGACGTGGCATTTCTAATCGACATTACTTACTATCTCGCAAGCGAAGATCGCTGGTTCCAGACCAGCGGTGAGTATCAATTCCTAAATTTGTCTGGTACTACGCAGCTGAACCTTAACTTGCAAGGGATTGATAAGCTTAAAATCGACGCCTTTGGCGGCACTTTTACAATGGATAACTTTCTCTATCAGGAGTCGACCGTCAACTTGACTGAAGCCGGCAGCCTGGCCCTCTTGGCAATCGGTCTGATCGGTCTTTGGGCCGCGCGCCGTAGAGGCCAGCTAAACACCTAAGCATCGGTTTCCGCCTCGCTGCAATAGCGGGGCGGTGTTACACTCAGAGCATGACTTCCGACATTTCCTCCAGGGCTTCCGGCCCTCTATCCCAGTTGCAATTCGACAATCGCCTGCTCCGGCAGCTGCCCGGCGATGCCGATGCTACCAATCGGCCGCGTCAGGTCAGCGGCGCTGTCTATTCGCCAGTCAAACCCAGGCCCGCTTCCGCCCCCAAGT
>CAZKCY010000226.1:0-4853 GCA_964551155.1 uncultured Marinimicrobium sp.
AGTTCCAGCAGTGGCTGACAATTTCAAGTTGCAGCCGGCCGGTTTTGGCCTGACGGCGCTCCGGCGGTGGCAGCTTGGGCTCGAACCAGCGGGCGGGCACCCAGCCTTTGGCCGCCAAGCGATAAAAGGCGAGACGTAATTTATCGCTCATAAAGAAAAACCGATAAGCTGTTTAAGAGAAACTGATCTTTGGCTGACTAGGTTTGGACGTGGGCAATTCTAGCACGAGCTTGGTCGAGCTGCAGTTGTTCAGCTCGCTTGGCTGGCGGGCGTATTCTGACCATAGCCTTCAATGAGCGACTCCAGCAGCGCCTCTCGGCGCTCGACGGGAATAGTCTTAAAGTTCTTGCGGACACTGCGCTTGAGGCGCTCCAGGTTGGCTTTTTTCCAGGGCGCATTGGGGCTTAGATCCGAGTGAAAGTGGCCTCGGTCAAAATCGATTAGGTAGACCGAATGGTCTCGATCATTAATCAGCACATTGGTGCAGTTTAAATCGGCGTGGTAAATCCCTTTGTCGTGAAACTCTCGAATACAGGCTCCGGCTTTTTGCCAGACCCGGGTGTCCTCGGGCCGGTTAAACTCGCTCAGGGCGGTAACGCCCTCGAGGCGCTCTAGGATCAGGGCCGCTTTATAGGTCAGGGTTTTCTGCTCGTAACAGGCGGCAATAGGTTTGGGTACCGGCAGCCCCAGTTCTAACATGGCCACTAACAAGTTGTATTCGCGAATCGAACGAACTTGAGAGTGACCGAGAAATAGGTAGGTATTTTTGATAAAGCGCCCGGGCAAGCCGCCGCGGTAGTATTCGCGCAGCACCCAGCGTCCCAGCTCGCTACTGATAAACCATGCAGCGCCTCGCCCTCCAACCGCTACCGGCTGGGCGGAATCACCCCAGTAGCCGGGCTTGAACCAGTCGAAACGGAACTGATTGCTCAGATCCTCGGCTACCAGCGCGAATCTGTGGCCGTCTGACTGGACGCGTTGGTTGCCAATTGTCATGCCGAGCGGTGCTCCGGTGCTAACAGCTTGTTCGGTAGGAATTCTGTTGCGCAATTGTTACTGGATGAGCGCGGTTAGCGCGAAAAGGTAGACTATAGTGGATCCGAGCGTCAAGGTAAAAGGGCGCAGGCCCGGCCCTGAGGTCTTCCAGCTAGTGCCCGGGCGCGCTTGTCGAATCTTCACCGGGATAGGGACGATTCAGCCCGGGACTCGTCGATGTCGGGGCGGCCTTGGTTGGCAAGGCCGCCGTGCAGCTCGGTGCGCAGTTTGGGCAGTGCATCGGGGTAGTGCTCTTGCACATAGCCAATCAGCTTTTCTCGGATTTCGCAGCGCAATTCCCAGGCGTCGGGTGAGTTGGCAGCGCTCATTAAAGCCCGCAGTTCCACCGTCCGTTCACCGGATTCAGTGGCGTGCAGGCGCCAGACCTTGCCGTCCCAGTATTCGGATTCTTTCAGAATTTCTCCCAAATAAGTGCGTATCTCGTCGATGGGGACGGTGTAATCCAAATAGATGAAAACCGTGCCTAGCAAATCGGCCGAAGAACGGGTCCAGTTCTGAAAAGGTTTTTCGATAAAGTAGCTGATCGGCACTATCAGGCGGCGCAGGTCCCAAATGCGCACCACCACATAAGTCAGAGTAATCTCCTCAATTCGGCCCCATTCGCTCTCCACAATCACCACATCGTCGATGCGAATCGGCTGGGACAGCGCAATCTGAAAGCCGGCCAGCACATTGGCAATGGTGCGCTGGGCGGCAAAGCCGATAATCAGACCGGCGACCCCGGCCGAGGCCAGAAGGCTGGTGCCCACTTGGCGAAAATTCTCGAAGTTCATCAATATTGCGGCAATGGCGAGAATGATAATGACGAAAATCACTATCTTGCGCACTATGCCCATCTGGGTGGCGATTTTGCGGGCCGAGAGATTGTCTTCAGCCGTAATGTCGTAGCGGCTCAACAGCCAATCTTCAAACACCGAGGTCAGGCGAATCAGCATCCAGGCACCTGAGGCGATGATCAGCGTGCTGAGCGCGATATTCACATAGGCGATGCTTGGCTCATGCAAATTGCCGGCGTGGGCCGGTAAACTGATACGCACCGCCAGGGCGGGTATCAATAGGCGCGAAGGGGCGCGCAGATGCTGTGGGAGGAAGTGCCGAATGCTGTGCTCGTCTCGGCGCGCCAGGCGTTGTAGTAGTTGGAACACGCCAAAGTGAATCAGAAGACCAACCAGGACTGCTACACAAACAGCGCCCAGCGACCAGACATAGACTTCAAGAGTTTCGCTAAAGGGCGTCATTCCGCATCTCCATTCGTAGCTCAGGGCTTATCGTCAGGCGTTAAAAACTCTTAGGTGTCGGTCGGCGCTGGTTAAGTTGCGTCCCGGAGCGACGCGGGAATCAAATAATTCCCGCGCGCCTTTCATTCCAGGGGAGTTATCGACTCACACTATTGAAGTGCAACATCTGTACCGATGATTCGTCGATCATGCCGAAAAACTTGCCGCATTCGGGTATTTGAGTCACCAATTGAGCGGCGGCCTGGGCAGCGTCCATGTCGCTCCAGTGGACAATATCAATATAGTTGCCTTCGCCAGAAGCGCCAAACTCGCGCTGGATAAAGCCCGGCAGCTGTTGAATTCGGGGGTTGATCGCCAGGGCGGCGGTGTGCAGCATGGCCTCGTCAACGCCGGGCTTGGCCTTAAAAATTACCACTTCTATTTCTGTGCTCATTGAGAATACCTTGAGATTGTCTGGTGCATTGAAGGCTCCGATGGCGTTCTCCATCGGATCGAGCGCCAAGCTTACGAGGGGTCTACTGACAGCTCTGTGTCAGTAGTGATGCTCGGCGGCGCAAATGACGGGCCTTGAATAAATGAAGGCTTGGCCGCACAGATAAGACTTACAGCCCTGGGGAGTTCCGCTTTTGGCTTTGTACCTGGTTTTTGCCTTAGCGGCAGTGATTGTCGCTGCTTTGATTTACGCGCCCATTCGCCGCTTGCGTCAGCGCCGGGCGCTGGAGGCCAAGCCCTTCCCTCGGCGTTGGCGGCAGCTGCTGCGCCGGCGCTGGGCGCTGTATCGTCATTTGCCCCCTGAGGTGCGCATGCAACTGCAGCGGCAGTTGCAGGTCATGATGGACGGCACCACTTTTTACGGCTGTAACGGTCTGGAAGTGACCGAGGAGATGCGCCTCTTGACCCTCGCCCAGGCCAGCTTGATGTATAACAACGTCAGCCACGACCGGCTCGCCGACTACCCCAATGTGCTGCTCTACCCCAATGCGTTTGTGCGCGAGGGCGATAGCATCGATGAGCTGGGCCTGGTGTCGCAGGATCGGCATGTATTGCTGGGGGAGTCCTGGGAGCAGGGCCGGGTGATACTCTCCTGGAGCGATATCCGACAGGATCTGCGTCAGCTGGATGGCCACAACCTGGTGATGCACGAATACAGTCACCAGATCGACGGCCAGGATGGGGCTATGAATGGCTCACCGCCACTGCCCAATCGGTCCCCCTTTGATCGCTGGCCGCAAGCCATGCAATCTGCCTACGACGACTTGTGCCGTCGCTGCCGCCGCGGCGAGGCGGATATCGACCCCTACGGCACCACCAATCCGGCGGAGTTTTTTGCCGTGCTCAGCGAGGTGTTTTTCACCCTGCCGGAGCTATTGCAAAGCCAGTATCCGGAAGTCTACGAGCTATTTACATTTTTTTACCGTCAACAGCCGCTCGACTGGCGCCCCGATATTCGGGCCTGATAGCTCGAGCTGCTCGAAAACCCACGGATCCTGGCTGTCCAAGGCGGTGGGGCGCGTTGACGCCTGTGGCATTAACTTCTAATCTGCGTGCAGTCCGCATTTTCGCTGGTCGGCTGCGGGGAATGCCAGAAGCTTTTTGTTGTCCAATCTGGCCTCGACAATGGCAGTTGGTGACCATCGAGGACTCTCCAGAGGAATTATCGCGCCCGTGACCGAAACAATAATAGACATTCAAAACCTGCAGAAAATCTACCGCGCCGGCGAAGTCGAAGTGGCCGCATTGAAGGATGTGAGCTTCAAGATCGAGCGCAACGAATTTATTGCCATTATGGGGCCCTCCGGCTCGGGCAAGTCCACTTTGATGAATATTCTCGGTTGCCTGGATCAGCCCACGGCGGGCGTCTATCGCCTGGCGGGGCGCGATGTCAGCAAAATGAGCGACGCCGAACTGGCCGGAGTGCGCAACCGCGATATCGGTTTTGTGTTCCAGTCATTCCATTTGCTGCCGCGCTTGAACATAGTGCGCAACGTTATGCTGCCGCTCAAATACAGCGAAGTTGAACCCGAAGAAGCCGCCCGCAGAGCAAGGGCGATGCTTGAGCGCGTCGGCTTGGAAAAGCGCTTGAACCACGTGCCCAACGAGCTCTCCGGCGGGCAGCGGCAGCGGGTGGCAATCGCCCGGGCGCTGGTTAATGAGCCGGCAATTATCTTCGCCGACGAACCTACCGGTAACCTGGACAGCAAAACCTCGGTGGAGATCATGGATCTGTTCACCGAGCTACACCGCGCCGGCCAGACCATCATTCTGGTAACCCATGAGCCGGAAATCGCCGAATACGCTCAGAAGGTCATTCATATGCGCGATGGTGAGATAGAGGAGATCGAGCATGTTTCGGCGCGGGTTTAGTGTCTTGCTGCTGAGTTTGGCCGCGTCGTTAGCGTGCGCTGAGGGCCTGCGCCTGAGCGGTGAAATAGCCGCGCGCGACTCCCAAATCTTCGTAGCGCCGCGCGGCGACAGCTGGCAGATGCAGATTGCCTGGATGGTGGAAGAGGGCGAGCGGGTAGAAGCCGGTGATCCGGTAGTGCAGTACGACACCTCCAG
>CAZKCY010000227.1:0-4841 GCA_964551155.1 uncultured Marinimicrobium sp.
CTTCGCCACCGGCTGTTCAATGGCGGCTGGAGCGGGAAAATGTCCCGGGAACTGTTCCTGCGCGCCGAAGCCGTGGGAGTGCTGCTCTACGACCCCGATCTCGACAAAATCGGCCTGATCGAACAATTCCGCGCCGGCGCCCTGGACGACCCCAACGGTCCCTGGTGCCTCGAAATCGTTGCCGGCATGATCGAAGAGGGCGAAACCCCCGAAGACGTGGCCCGGCGCGAGCTGGTGGAAGAGTCAGGCGTGGAAGTCGAAGAACTGGAATACATCTGCCGCTATTTGCCCAGCCCCGGCGGTTGCGACGAAGTCATGCACATCTACTGCGCCTGCGCCGACCTCAGCAAAACGGGAGGTATCTACGGCCTGGACGAGGAAAACGAAGACATTAAAGTCCACGTCCTGCCGGCCGAGGAAGTCCTCGCCCACCTCTACGATGGTCGGTTCAACAACGCCGCCGTGCTCTTGTGCTTGCAGTGGCTGCAAATCAACCGGCCGCGGCTGCGGGGGCGTTAGCAAGCACTCGCCGTCATCGAAACTTAACAATTCTCCCCGACCCGGAGAATTGACTAATGCGCCGGGCTGGTTAAGACTGGGCTATTCTTGAAGTAACCCTCCAGATGTATGAGACCCCCAATCAATGGTGAAGACCCGTTACAAGGTAGACCTGTCGCGGCAGCAGGCCGAGTGCGAGACCAACTACTGGCGCCTGCGCAAGCTGATGCCCGGCGTTACCTGCACCGAGCGCTGGCAGTTTGCCGTGGAGCAGGGACCTGCCAGGTTGCAGACCCGGATTCAAGTTTTGGAGCGCTCCCGCTACACCACTACCGTGACCATTAGCCAGAGCGAGCACCAGGAGCCGAGTTATGACTGGCTCAAAGCGCCGCGCCTGACCGTGCGCCTGTACCACGACGCCCGGCTGGCCGAAGTGCTGGCCTGGGAGAATCACCGGCGGCTACAGCCCCGCTACGACTACCCCAATCGCACCATGTACCAGTGCGATGAAAAGTCGCAATTGAACCGTTTCCTGGGTGAGTGGCTGAGCTTGTGCCTGAAATCCGGTCAAAGTTTGGCCAATGTGGCCTGGTAGACGTTAGGTTGTGACCGGATCGGCAAATCCTTCAAACCGACCCATAGCGCTGTAGGCTTCCCTTGCATGGCCTTCCGCTTGTCGTTATTCTCAAAGTCTTTACGCCATTATTCAGGACGCCCGCCTAGCCAGGAGCGCCGGGCCAGCGAGTTAGGAAGATGGAATTGCCGGCATCAACCACCATAGCCAATGAGAAAATCGTGCGCCTGATCCAGATAACTGACTGTCACTTGGGCCCCTCGAGCGACGAACTGCTACTGGGCGTCAATACCGACCAGAGTCTGGACGACGTATTGGATTTGATTGCCGCAGAACAGCCCGCCTTTGATGCCATTGTCTGTACCGGCGATATTGCCAGTGCCGGCCACGAAAACTGCTACCGCCGGTTTCTCAATCGGGTTCATGACTACTTTTCCGCTCCCTTGGGATGGCTGCCAGGCAACCACGACTCAGCGGCGATTATGGCGCAACTGTTGCACGAGCGCCGGCCAGAGTCCCGGCTGATGAAAGTCGGCAACTGGCTGCTGCCACTGCTGGACTCCAGCGTTCCCGGCGAAACCTATGGTCACTTGGCAGAGCACGAGCTGAATTTTCTGCGGGAAACACTGGAATCCAATCCAGAGCGCCCCACTCTGGTTATGCTGCACCATCAGCCGGTACCGGTGGGCAGCCAGTGGATCGACCAGTACATTCTCAAAAACGCCGATAAGCTCTTTGCGCTGCTCGAGCAGCATCCGCAAGTCAAGGCGGTTTCCTGGGGTCATGTGCATCAGTCCTACGAGAGCGACTATAAAGGCCTGCAGCTTTTGGCCACGCCGGCCACTAGCGTTCAGTTCAAACCCCATAGTTCGGAATTTGCCGTCGATGATACCTTGCCCGGCTACCGCTGGTTCGATTTACATCCCGATGGCCGGCTCGAAACCGGTATTTCACGTGTGAACGGCAAGCACTACAATATCGACTTCCAGTCCAACGGTTACTAGCGACCAGCGTTTTACTCTTCTTATGGCAGCCCTGTTGTACATTCACGGCTTTCTCAGTTCTCCCGCCTCTTTCAAAGCGCGCCAGGTGCAAGACTGGCTGGAGCGCAAGCGGCCCGATATCGAGTTTCACTGCCCACATTTGCCGCCTTATCCGGCCGAGAGCCAGCATCTGCTCGAGAACTTGGTGGAGTCACTGTTGCCGGGCTCGGTTTACCTGATGGGCAGCTCGCTTGGCGGTTACTGGGCCACCTGGCTGGCCGAGCGCTACGGTTTGCGTGCGGTTCTGATCAACCCCTCAGTCAGGCCTTGGGACTTTATCCCCGAGTATCTGGCAGTTGACCTCAAGGGCTATCACACCGATGATAGCTACCGCTTGGAAGCGCGCCACGTCGACGAAATCAAAGCGGTGGATATTCCCCACCCCAGTCATCCGGAAAATTACTGGCTGCTGGTGCAAACCGGGGATGAAACCCTGGATTACCGGCAGGCGGTGGCAAAATACCGGGGCGCCCGACAAACAGTGGAGGCCGGCGGCAACCACGCTTTTGAAGGCCTGGAGCGCTATATTCCGGAGCTGATCGCTTTTCTCGAAAACGAATAACTAGAGACCTTACCCAGCGCTATGGCCAATTATTCCGCAGAAGATATTGAAGTTCTCACGGGGCTAGACCCGGTCAAAAAACGCCCGGGCATGTACACCGATACCACCCGCCCCAACCACCTGGCTCAGGAAGTGATCGACAACAGTGTCGACGAAGCCCTGGCCGGGCATGCCAAAACCATAGATGTAATCCTGCACAAGGATCAGTCGATCACCGTGTCCGACGACGGCCGCGGCATGCCGGTGGACATGCACCCGGAGCAGGGCAAGCCGGGCATAGAAGTGATTTTGTGCACCTTGCACGCCGGGGGTAAATTCTCCAACAAGAATTACCAGTTCTCGGGTGGCTTGCACGGCGTGGGCGTGTCAGTCGTTAACGCCCTGTCGCAGATGCTCGAGGTCACCATCAAGCGCGATGGCCAAGTGCATCGTATGGGTTTTAAAGACGGCGATAAAGCCTCCGAGCTGGAGGTGGTAGATACTTGCGGCAAGCGCAACACCGGCACCAGCCTGCGCTTTTTGCCGAACCCCAAATATTTCGACTCGCCCAAGTTCTCGGTCAGTCGGCTGCGCCACTTGCTGCGCGCCAAGGCAGTACTCTGCCCAGGCCTGACTGTTTCCTTCAAAGACGAACAGTCCGGTGAAACCGATACCTGGTACTACGAAGACGGCTTAAGAGACTATCTGCAGGGCGCTACTCAGGGTTGGGAAACTCTGCCCGAGCAACCTTTTGTGGGCGAATTCAGCGGCAAGAGCGAAGGCGTCAGCTGGGCGGTGCAGTGGCAGCCCGAAGGCGGCGAGTTGGTGCAAGAGAGTTACGTCAACCTGATTCCCACCGCTCAAGGCGGTACCCATGTCAATGGCCTTCGCACCGGCTTGCTCGAGGCGCTGCGCAACTATTGCGAGTTCCGCAGCCTGATTCCTCGGGGCGTAAAACTCGCGCCCGAGGACGTCTGGGCCAATTGCTCCTACGTGCTTTCTTCCAAGCTGGCCGACCCGCAATTTTCCGGTCAGACCAAGGAGCGTTTGTCTTCGCGCGAAGCCGCGGCCTTTATTTCCGGGGTTGCCAAAGACGCCTTCGCGCTCTGGCTCAACCAGCATACCGAGGACGGCGATAAGCTGGCCGAGCTGTGTATCAACAACGCCCAGAAGCGGGTGCGCTCAAGCAAGAAAGTCGCGCGCAAGCGGGTCACCCAAGGCCCGGCTCTACCCGGCAAACTGGCGGACTGCTCCAGCAGCGACCCAAGCCGCAGCGAATTGTTTCTGGTGGAAGGGGATTCGGCCGGTGGGTCGGCCAAGCAAGCGCGCGACCGGGAGTTTCAGGCCATCATGCCGTTGCGCGGTAAGATTCTGAATACCTGGGAAGTGGAGTCGGGGGATATTTTCTCGAACCAGGAGGTGCACGATATTTCCGTGGCTCTGGGGGTGGATCCGGTAACCACCGATCTCAACGATCTGCGCTACCACAAAATCTGTATCCTCGCCGACGCCGACTCCGACGGCCTGCACATCGCCACTTTGTTGTGCGCGCTGTTCGTGCGTCACTTCCGCCCGCTGGTGGCCGCCGGCCATGTGTTTGTGGCCATGCCGCCGCTCTACCGGATAGATGTGGGCAAAGAAGTTTTTTACGCGCTGGATGACAGCGAGAAAAACGGCATTCTCGATCGCATTGAAGCGGAAAACAAAAAGGGCAAGGTGAATGTTCAGCGCTTTAAAGGTTTGGGTGAAATGAACCCACTGCAACTGCGCGAAACCACCATGGCCAAAGACACTCGCCGGTTGGTGCAACTGACTATAGATGACGCCGACGATACCATGCAGATTATGGATATGCTGCTCGCCAAAAAGCGCTCGGGCGATCGTCGTACTTGGTTGGAGCAGAAAGGTAATCTGGCGGATATTGAAGTTTAACCGCTACGAAGCGCCAAACGGTTAGTAGGGTTTGGGGAGCTTTCTTCAGGAGCGTGCGCAGCAGGGAAGCTGCGCTCGAGTCTACACGGATGTATTCACGACGTCTCCTGAAGGAAGATCGCCAAATCCTGCCGCATAACTTGAAAAGAATTCTGAACTTGCGCGCTTCTTTTTTGACTCTGGGGGCAGTCGTTGGGTAAGGCACTCGGAGACACGCCGTAAATACATCCCTGTAGGCTCTGCACCGACATCC
>CAZKCY010000228.1:0-4824 GCA_964551155.1 uncultured Marinimicrobium sp.
TTGGGGAGTTTTCTTCAGGACCGTCTGCAACATGGATGTTGCAGTCGAGCCCCCAGGGAAGGGTTCACGGCGTGTCCTGAAGGGAACTCGCCAAAGCCTGCCCGTTTGTTAAAAAAGTACACTGGGGCGCTCAACGCTGTTAGACCTTTAGTCATCGAATGACTAAACGGATGCTTCCTCAATGACATAGTCGTGAGTAATTTCAACGCCTGCGGCTTCCAGCATTATTGAGGCCGAGCAATACTTGGTTGCCGAGAGTTCAACTGCTCGCTTCACTTGCTGCTCTTTTAGATTGCGGCCGCTCACCACAAACTGCATATGAATTTTGGTGAAAGGCGACGGCACAGCATCGGCGCGCTCGGCATCCAGTTCGACCCGACAGTCGACCACGTCCTGGCGGGATTTGCGCAAAATACTCATTACGTCGAAAGCCGAACAACCACCCAGACCGAGCAACAACATCTCCATGGGTCTGACACCGGTATTGCGTCCGCCATGGTCCGGCGGTCCGTCCATAACTACAGAATGACCACTGCCGGATTCGCCCAGAAACTGAGCGCCATCGATCCACTTGACCCTTGCCTGCATAGCCTGACCTCTTTATTGAAACCGCCCGATTGCGGGCGCTAAGATTACCATATTCGCGTCAAAAGCTGGCTTATGACGTCCAATTCAACACATAAATCAGCTTTTGGGATTTTCTCTGGACAAGAATCCAGCCGGGGCTTATAACTGCATTACAATGTTGTTAGCATGAAATATGACTGCGGTTATTTGCCTTAGGTCACACTTGCCATACAACGCTTCAATAACTTAATAATTCAGGAGCCGCACTTTGGTCGCCGTCTCACTTACACCGCACATCAAAAACGTAGACGAATTTCTCAGCCACTGTCACCGCCGGCGCTACCCCGCAAAAAGCACCATCATTTACGCAGGCGACAAAAGCGATTCTCTCTACTACATAGTGCGCGGTTCGGTCACCGTCCTGATCGAAGATGATGAGGGCCGAGAGATGATCGTCGCCTATCTCAATGATGGCGATTTTTTCGGTGAAATGGGTTTGTTCGACCAGGAAGATTCTCGCAGCGCCTGGGTCAGGGCAAAAACCGAGTGCGAAGTGGCGGAAATCAGCTACAGTAAATTTCAGGAAGTCGCCGAACACCACCCCGAATTTGTGTTTGCGCTAAGCACCCAAATGGCCCGCCGGCTGCGCGCTACCACGCGCAAAGTGGGCGATCTGGCGTTTCTCGATGTCACCGGCCGGGTGGCTCGCACCCTGCTGGATTTGTGCAAGGAACCTGATGCCATAACCCACCCTGACGGCATGCAGATCAAGATCACCCGCCAGGAAATCGGCCGCATTGTCGGCTGCTCCCGAGAAATGGTCGGCCGGGTTTTGAAAACCCTGGAAGACCAGGGTTTGGTGGAGGTCAAAGGCAAGACGATGGTGGTTTACGGGACTCGTTGACGGGGAACGGGGAACGGGGATATCGAGTATCGTCACTCCCTTTGCAAACGCTATGGTCTCAATCATCGACTCTTTTTGATTCTCCTTTTCAGAGCCTGCGAAAGTCTGAGAGCCCTTAGCAGAAGAGAGCCCTCAGCGGTAGAGAGCCCTCAGCGGTAGAGAGCCTTCAGCTGAAGAAAGATCTCAGCGAAAGAAGTCGCGCAGCGCCGCGCCCGGATCCTCGACCCGCATAAAGGCTTCGCCCACCAAAAAGGCATGGACATCGCGGTTGCGCATCGCAGCCACATCTTCGGGCGTCAGGATGCCGCTCTCGGTTACCACTATGCGTTCGCTATCGATCGCCGGCAGTAAGTCGAAGGTGTTTTTCAGGCTCACTTCGAAGGTATGAAGGTTGCGGTTGTTGATACCAATTAATTTGTTGGGCAAGCCCAGGGCCACTTCCAGCTCAGCCAGATCGTGCACTTCCACCAGTACATCCATACCCAGCTCAAGCGCCAGAGCGTTTAAATCTTTGAGCTTTTCCGGCTCGAGCGCGGCTACAATCAAGAGTACGCAGTCGGCACCCAAAGCCCGGGCTTCGTACAACTGATACTCATCGATCAGAAAATCCTTGCGGATCACCGGCAACTCCACCGCCGCTCGAGCCTCCTGCAAATAGCGGTCGGCACCCTGGAAAAAATCCACATCGGTGAGTACCGACAAACAGGTGGCGCCACCTTTTTCGTAGCTGCGCGCCAGCTCTGCGGGCACAAAGTGTTCGCGAATCACCCCTTTGCTGGGCGAGGCCTTTTTTATTTCGGCAATCACCGCCGACTGGCCCACCTCTACCCGCTCGGCAATGGCGCGCACAAAACCCCGAGCCGGCTCGGCATGCAGTATGTCCTGCTGCAAGCTGTGCAAAGGTTTGGCGCGCTTGCGTTCGGCAAGCTCTTCCCATTTGCGGGCAATGATTTTGCGTAAAATGGTCGGTGTATCGCTCACGCCTGGACTCCCGGCTGACTGTTGCTCAAGAATTGAAACACTGGCTGAAGTCCGCCAGCTCACGAATTTTTTCTCCGGCCTGGCCGCTGCCGATGGCATCGTTGGCCATTTCCACACCTTGGCTCCAAGTTTCGGCCACACCACTGACATAAATGGCGGCGCCGGCATTGAGGGCGATCAGATCCGCCGCTTTCTGGGCGTGCTCGCCCCGGCGCTTGCCCAGCGCGTCTTCGATCAACGCCAACGACTGCTTGGCGTCGGTAACGCTCAAGCCCACCAGGCTTTGGCTGTGAATACCGAAATCCTCAGGCTTGATCGTATATTCGGTGACCCGGCCATCTTTCAGCTCAGCGACCTGGGTTTCGGTGGCCAGGGAGATTTCATCCAGGCCATCCTTGGCGTGCACCACCAGCACGTGCTGACTCCCGAGCCGGCCCAGCACATCGGCCATGGGCCGACAGAGGGCGCCGTTGAATACCCCAATCACCTGGCGGCTGACGCCGGCCGGGTTGGTCATGGGACCAAGCATATTGAATATGGTGCGCATACCCAGTTCTTTGCGCGGACCAATGGCATGCTTCATGGCACTGTGATGGGCGGGCGCGAACATAAAGCCCACGCCTACCTGACGCACGCAGCGTGCCACTTGTTCGGGGGTCAGATCCAGATGAATGCCGGCGGCCTCGAGCACATCGGCACTGCCGGTGGAGCTGGATACCGAGCGGTTGCCATGCTTGGCGACTCGGCCACCGGCGGCGGCCACGACGAAAGCACTGGCGGTGGAGACGTTAAACAGATTGGCGCCATCGCCGCCGGTGCCGCAAGTATCCACCAGATAATCGGCGTCAATCTCGACCCGGGTCGCCAGCTCGCGCATTACCTGAGCGGCGCCGGTTATCTCATCCAGGGTTTCGCCTTTCATGCGCAGCGCCACCAGAAAACCACCAATCTGCGCCGGCGTGGCGGCGCCGGTCATGACTGCGCGCATCACCTCGGTCATTTCCTCGAGGCTCAGGTCGATATTGTCCACCAGTTTTGCCAGGGCTTGTTTGATATCCATAGTTTTGTTCTCCCCCCGCTTATTGGTTTGAAGTTAAAAAGTTATTGAGCAATTCGTGGCCCTGCTCGGTCAGAATCGACTCGGGGTGAAACTGTACGCCTTCAACAGCCAGAGTTTTGTGGCGCACCCCCATAATCTCAGCGACACTGCCGTCTTCATTCTGAGTCCAGGCAGTCACCTCCAGGCAGTCCGGCAGGCTGTCTTTTTCGATCACCAGCGAATGATAACGGGTGGCAGTCAGCGGGTTCTTCAAACCGGCGAACACGCCCTTGTCGGTGTGGTACACCGGCGAGGTTTTCCCATGCATAACCATGGGCGCGCGGATAACTTTGCCACCGAAAGCCTGGCCTATGGCCTGGTGGCCAAGGCAGATGCCCAGCATTGGAATCTTGCCGGCGAAAGCTTCGATCGTCGCCAGCGAAACCCCCGCCTCGTTAGGGGTACAGGGGCCCGGCGAAAGCACGATTTTTTCCGGCGCCAGAGCTTCGATCTCCTCAATGGTGATCTCGTCATTGCGCACCACTTTGACCTCGGCCTTGAGCTCGCCCAGATACTGCACCACGTTGTAAGTGAAGGAGTCGTAGTTATCGATCATCAAAATCATGCTCGACCCTCCCCATTCACCATTTCCACCGCGCGGAAAATCGCTCGGGCTTTGTTCATGGTTTCTTTCCACTCCAGAGCAGGCACCGAATCGGCGACAATACCACCACCGGCCTGAACGTATAATTTGCCGTCTTTAATCACCGCGGTGCGAATCGCAATGGCGGTATCCATATTGCCGTTCCAGGCGATGTAACCCACGGCGCCGCCGTAAACGCCGCGCTTTTCGGTCTCAATCTCATCGATGATTTCCATGGCGCGGATTTTGGGCGCGCCCGACAGAGTGCCGGCCGGCAAAGTCGCGCGCAGCACATCCATAGCGTGCAGGCCCGGCTTGAGCCGACCGGTGACGTTGGAGGTAATGTGCATCACGTGTGAATAGCGCTCCACCACCATTTTGTCGGTCAGGCGCACGCTGCCGGTTTCCGATACCCGGCCGACATCGTTGCGGCCCAGATCGATCAGCATCAGGTGCTCGGCGATTTCCTTGGGGTCGTTGACCAGATCCTGCTCCATGGCCAGATCGTCTTCGGGCGTGCGGCCGCGTCGACGGGTACCGGCGATGGGCCGAACGGTCACTTCACCATCTTCCAGGCGGGCCAGAATTTCGGGACTGGAACCCACCACCTGATGATCCCCCAGATCGAGAAAATACATATAGGGGGAGGGGTTCAGATTGCGCAGCGCCCGGTAGAGGTTCAAAGGCTCG
>CAZKCY010000229.1:0-4817 GCA_964551155.1 uncultured Marinimicrobium sp.
CAGCGAACAGTCGCGCTCACCGAGTGCCGTTACCTTGCCTTTGCCGTCGCCGAAGATCTGCACTTCCACGTGGCGGGCGTTATCGACAAAGCGCTCGAGAAATACGCCGCTGTCGCTGAAAAAATTCTGGCCCTGGCGTTTGACGGTTTCAAAGGCTTCCACCAAGGCGGCTTCGTCGTTGCAGCGGGTCAAACCTATACCGCCACCGCCGGCGGTACTTTTGAGCATAATCGGGTAGCCGATTTTTTTCGCCGACTCGACAGCCTCTTCTAAAGAGCCCAGCAAACCGGTTCCGGGCGTTAGCGGCACGCCGGCTTGCTCGGCGATTTCGCGCGAGGTGTGTTTTAAACCGAATTCGCGAATCTGTTTGGGTGTGGGGCCGCAGAAAGCTATGCCGGCGGCTTCGCACTGCTCGCAAAAGTCGGCGTTCTCCGACAGAAAACCGTAGCCGGGAATGATTGCCTGGGCCCCGGTTTCGCGCGCGGCAGCGAGAATTTTGTCGGTTTTTAAGTAGCTGTCGGCGGCGCTGTTGCCACCCAGCGCTATGGCCAGATCGGCGGCGTCCACATGGGCGCTGTTGCGATCCGCATCGGAATAGACCGCCACCGATTTGATGCCCATTTTTTTTAGGGTTTTGGCAATCCGGACCGCGATTTCGCCGCGGTTGGCAATCAGGACGGTGTGGAACATTTATCTATCTCCAGTTAGCTGTCGATGACGGTGAACGGGAAACGGAGAACGTTGAGGTTCAGTGCCGCTTCGAGTTCAGTGGTCCGGTCGTACATTGAGGGCGTAATTCGTTCAGTTTTTAAAAGCGTTCAGGCGCTATAGCGGGCATGGCCCGCTCCTACAGTTTTTTCGTTTGTCATCCCGAGCGCAGCGAGGGATATTTTGGGTTGTCGATGAAAGATTTCTCGCTGCGCTCGGAATGACAAGGGGCGCTCTGCGTCCCCGTCCCCCGTCACCCGTCACATTTGCAGCGTCTTCACATACTCTCGCCAGCCACCTAAGTGGGTGATGTCGGTGGCGCCGTCGAGCGCGGCTGCCTCGCAAATAAACCCTTTAACCTGTCGCCCGTCGGCGAGCTCGAGCGTGCCTATACCCAGCGGTGCCGGTATCAGCGCAACAAAGCTGCCGAACTTGTGCACCGGTATATCCCACAATTCCAAATCAATGGCTGCGCCTTGGGTCGAACGAATAAGGCCGGGCTTGGGCGGGGTGGTGTTGGGTAGCGCAAAAAGCCGATACTTGCTGGCGGTTTGAGTGCGCTCGACGAAACGAGCGCCGCGCTCGATTAGCTGACTGTTCAAGGGCATGCCGCTTAGGTGTGCGCCCACCACTGACAGGCGCAGGTACCCTGAGGGCGGGTTTTGATCGGTTTCGGGCATGGGTAAAGTTTGATCCAGAGCGCCCCGCTTCCAAGGCCGGGCCTGTTGCCAGCGCTTGCCAAATTCCGCCAGGGCTGCGTCTTGCCAGGCCGGTCCTATCAAGGTGATGCCGAAGGGCAGACCGTCGTCGCGCAGCCCGGCGGGCAAGGCCAGCGCGGAGCAGTCCGCGAGGTTGACGAAGTTGGTCCAAGTGCCCAACTGACTGTTGACCTTGACTGGGTCGGCTTCGACTTCGGCAATGGTGGGCAGGCGGGGCGAGGTAGGCACCATCAACGCGTCTACCGATTGCATAAGTGTTTGTATTTCCCGCGCCAGTTCGGCACGTCGGTATTCGGCTCGATAGGCATCGGTGGCGGAAAAATTCTTGGCCTGCTCAATAATGCCGCGCACCACTGGGTTCATGTCGTCGGCGTGTTCGGCCATAAACTCGGCGACCGCGGCATGGCGCTCGGCAACCCAGGGGCCGCCATAAAGAAGTTGAGCCAGGGATTGCATAGGGGTGAAATCGATGGGCACCAGCTCTACATCCAAAGCGCTCATTTGCGCCAGGGCAATGTTCCAGGCTTGTTCGGATTGGCGGTCGCCAAACCATTGGGTCTGGGCCGGAATGCCGAGCCGCGGTTTTTCATTCATATAGATGGCGGGCGCCGGCTGGATGCGGGAGTAACCATCCAGGGCGTCGAAGCCTTCGATGACCGCCGCCACGCTTTCGGCGTCGGCAACGCTCAAGGCAAAAATCGATACGCAATCCAGGCTGCGGCAGGCGGGCACTACGCCACTGGTGCTGAAGCGGCCTTTAGTGGGTTTGAGCCCGACAATATTGTTAAAGCCCGCAGGCACCCGACCGGAGCCAGCGGTATCGGTGCCCAAACTGAAGGGCACCAGGCCGCGCGCCACCGCCACCGCCGAGCCGGAACTGCTGCCGCCGGAAACGTAATCGGCATTGAAGCTGTTGGGTACCGCGCCGTAGGGCGAGCGGGTGCCTACCAGGCCGGTGGCGAATTGGTCCAGATTGGTTTTGGCCAACAGAATGGCGCCCGCCGCTTTCAGGCGTGCGACGCTGGTGGCATCGATCTCGGCGGTGTATTGGTAAGCGGGGCAGGCGGCGGTGGTGGGCATGCCAGCGGCGTCGATGTTGTCTTTGATCACAAAAGGTATGCCGTAGAATGGCAGGCTTTGGGCATCGCCCAGGCTGGCGAGCCGGTCCAGTTGTTGCTCCAGCTCGGCTTCGGAAACGATATAAATCCAGGCCGGATCCTGGGGCTGCAATTGGCGGCGCAACGCTTCTAATGCCGAGCGTGGTTCAAGGTCATTACTGCGATAGGCCTGGCGCCAATCGTCGAGAGTCCAGCCGGTTTGGGGCGTCATTGGGTTTCCTTAAAATGCCATCTTGTATACAAGCTGGTATTCAGCAGAAACTGTGCCAAGCGCTAAAGGGAGTTTCGAAGGGGGCGGCTTTATTTGGAAAATTCTTTATAAAACAATTGATTAGGTTGGTCTTTGGATGCTTGAGCTCGGGCTTATCAAGCACTCTACAGAAGCTTGATCGTGCCCGGCATTTGGGCGCACTGCCCCTCCATAGGGCAAAACGGATGCGCAATTGTCGGTGCTAATTGTTTGAACCTTGAGTGACGCGGTTGCGTCTATCAGGGTAAAGTGCAGGTTTTAGCGGAGTTGGTTATGGCAATGAATTGGGAGCAACTGTTGAGCGCCGAGCGGCTGGGCAATCGACCGGCCAAAAGCGAAGAAGGGCGCTCGCCGTTTTACTCCGACCACGACAAGATTATTTTTTCC
Organism: uncultured Marinimicrobium sp.; assembly: GCA_964551155.1. Lineage (GTDB taxonomy): Bacteria > Pseudomonadota > Gammaproteobacteria > Pseudomonadales > Cellvibrionaceae > CAZKCY01. The sequence goes on from CAZKCY010000229.1 coordinate 3,183, forward strand.
GGGGCTTTCCGGCGCCTGGCGCGCAAGACCCAGGTGCATCCCCTGGCCACCAACGATCACGTCCACAACCGCCTGACTCACAGTTTGGAGGTCGCCTGCGTGGGGCGAACTCTGGGTATGCGGGTGGGCAACGCCTTGAAGGCCAAGGGCGACTTGCCCGCGCCACTGGAAGCCACCGATATCGGCGACATTATCCAGGCCAGCTGTCTGGCTCACGATATCGGCAACCCACCTTTCGGTCACACTGGTGAAGAGGCGATTCGCAACTGGTTTCAAAAGGAAGGCGCCGATTATTTGAAGGATCTGAGCGAAGCCGAGCGCGACGACATCCGCTTGTTCGAAGGCAATGCCCAGGGCCTTAGAGTGCTCACCACTTTGGAGTACCATCAGTACGAAGAGGGCATGCGCCTGACTTACGCGACCCTAGGGGCGGCGATCAAATATCCCTGGTGCTCGACGCCGAGCGTGCAAAACCAGCGCCCCAAGAGCAACAAGTACGGAGTGTTTCAAACCGAGCTCGGCTACTTTCACGAAATCGCCCGGCACAACGGCCTGATTGAAAAGGGCGAGAACTGGTATTGCCGCCACCCCTTGGTGTATCTGATGGAGGCGGCGGACGATTTTTGTTACTGCATTCTGGATCTGGAAGACGGCCTGGAGATGGGCATTCTGGGCTGGGAGGAAATCTACGAGATTTTGCGCACGGTAATCGACCCGGCCCAGATTCCGGAACTGGAGCGAAATCTGGCGCGGGTCGACGATGGCCGCAAGCCCGCGATATTGCGCGGCAAAGTCATCGGCGCTTTGATCGATGCCGGCACCGAGGCTTTTATCGAAAACGAGCAAGCATTGCTCGAGGGGCGGGTCAAAGGCGAGTTGATTTCGCTCTGCGACCGACCGGTCAAAGAGGCCGTGCAGGCGGCCAAGGATTTGGCCAAGCGCAAGATTTTTAATCACGCCAAAAGAGTCGAACTGGAAATCGGCGCTTACAACACCATCGGTACTTTGCTGAGCACGCTGTGCGGCGCGGTCGATGCTTTGTTAGGCGAACCGGGTACGGCGACCTACAAAGATCACCGGGTATTGGCATTGGTGGGGGAGAACAATTTCCACCCCTCGGTGTTTAAAAAGCGCGGCAGTTATAAATACCAGGCCTTGATGGCGGTGATCGACTACATCAGCGGCATGACCGACAACTATGCCACTAACCTCGCCAAACAATTTAATGGTATGGGGCAGGTAGGGTAGATGGGGGGCGATGAGCGGGGAATGGAAACCATTTCATGTCATTCCGAGCGTAGCGAGGAATCTTAAGCATCCGAGGTTGAAGATCCCTCGCTGCGCTCGGAATGACAACAGCGAGCCAACGATGATACAGGGCGATCGCTGGGAACCTCGCCCACGAGGCACACTCTTAACCAAGCCTTCTCCGTACACCTTACACTGTCCCGCGTTTTAGAATGGAGCAACACCGGATGTTAAACAGGATTTTTCGCACTACCTCGGCCGCTATAGGTTTGTTGCTGGCGGTCACCACTTTTCCCGTTTCCGCTCAGAGTTTTCCCGGCCAGCCGCAGCGGATGAGCAACTACCCCCAGACCTATGTTCAAGCTACCCTCGGCGAGTTGGATGTCA
>CAZKCY010000230.1:0-4801 GCA_964551155.1 uncultured Marinimicrobium sp.
TTCTTGTCCACATGGGAAATCTCCTACGCCACACTAAAGAAATCCCTGCTCGCTAATTTTCCTCAGCGTCCCAGCGCTCAATACACCGGCCGTTGGAAAAATGAAGCGTCGTAATAGCCGGACTAACGATTTGCTTCCCGCTTTCGTTATGGATGGCACTTAGTGTGTAGCGGCAGGCTACTTTGTCGCCCTCTTCAAATATATCCTCTATCTTGATTTTGATATCTGAAAGTGTAGCCCAAAGCCCCTCGTAGAATTCTCTGATCCCTGTGATTCCTGGCGGCATATCGGAAGGAATATGATGTACTTTGGCGTTCGAGTCGTAGAGTTCTAGATAAGCATACAGGTCACCACTGTTCCACTGGTCGATAGCCTGCTGTAATCTCGATTTGTTACGACCACTAAAAGCGGCCGCTTGGGCAAGCGTATCTTCGAGGATCTGGCCCTCCGCCAACTTGCCGTCTCTTAACGTCCAAACCATCGCCCAGTCTGATTCCCATAGCTTGCCTGTCGATTTTGAACGATAGCGATAATATCCCAGAACGACCACCTTGTCCCCCCGAGAAAAGAATTCCTTTGGCTCGAAAGCCTGAACGTCACTCACGGCATCGAGCTTTGCGAACCATTCGCCAAGCTGCTCACGGCCGCGAACCGTGCCGGAAAATGGCTCCGGGCCAACTGGTGGTTGCCTCCATATGACGTCTGGGGTCATCGCGTTCAATACGCTGGCGATGTCACCCTCACCAAAGTCAGCATACATTTTCTGCACGATTTCTATTTTGTCTTCTTCACGCATGACATTTCCTCCATGAGAATCATAAACTGAGGTAGACTGTATCGTTCTGAGCCATTAACGCTAACACGTGCATTGATTTTTCCCTTCTCAGAAGAGCAACTAATAGGGCTTCAGCCAATAGGTGGATGGTTGTTCCAGATATAGTGGGTGATTTTCCATGAGCCATCCACTTGCCTGCGCAACGTCCAGAAAGCCTGGTAGTAACTTGGGTCCCCCTCCTCGCCTGTTGAAGAAACCGGGATCATGATCTCGATAAAACGGTCGAAAGCCCAGTCGCCGGCCACCACCACTTCTTCCGGAACTATCCGGAATTTAAAGCTTTGTCCATCAAAACGCGTGGCCCAGGCACGGACGGCCTCTTTACCCAGAAGGGCCGCTTCACCATTCGGCATCCAAACCGTGTCATCCGTGAAATAGTCTATGTAATCCCAGATGTCACCTGTCTCGAAAGCCTGCTCACGCAAACGGTTAATGGCTTTTATGTTAGCGCTAACGGAATCTTCCATGATACCCTCCGTCTTGAAACTGTGATATGTCGGCTGGGATCACTAAGACCAGAACTCGTCCCATTCGTACTGATCAGCAATGAATGCCCATTCCTCCGCAATCTGGCCATCCCGCCAACGGATAACCTCGCACACCGCAAAAAGCTCGGTGTTGCCATTTCGTGTGGCCGTCCAGCGGAAGAAGGCAGCCGAATAATCGCCAGATCCAAAATAGTTCTGAATCTCCTCGAAGCCGGCCGTACCGTCGCTTAGTTCGGACATTTTGCCGAAGAACTGACCCATAACCGCGTCACGGCCGCGAAAATCACCGGCAATCAGGCTCTTGCCAAAGCTGTGCCAAACAACGTCCTCGGCCATCATTCTGGCCAGGGTTTCTATGTCGCCTGTCTCAGCCGCTTTGTGAGCCTTTTTGTGCAACGCTACGCTAGATTGTTCCGCCATAGTTTTCTCTCCTTTGCGCTCAAAACTGGGCGTTTCTGTTAATTCCTTGCCTATCTGCCAATCAGGATAGCGAAAACAAGGCCGCATTGCCTGTATCAAAAGATAGATTAGGGGGTTTATTTTTGGGATAGCTCAGGCGAACCGGTTAGCCTCGACAGGCTAAAGCAAATGGATGTCGCGGGCACGGGCGACGGCCTGCGTGCGGTTTGAGGCGTCCAGCTTCTGCAGGATATTGTGGACATGCGTCTTAACCGTGCCCACCGCCAGGACGAGTTCCTGGGCAATTTCCCGGTTGGACTTGCCTTCTGCAACCAGGTGCAGGACCTCTGATTCTCGCTCGCTTAGCCCTTCGACGAGCGGTTGGGCTGGTTGAGACGAAAGCTGCTCAGCCAATTGTTCGCCGAGTTTGGTTAGGTCGGCAGCTTTTTCCCGACCAGATACTGTGTCCCGTTTAGCGGCCACCAGTGACACCTTCGGGGAATTCAATATTGTCTCTGCGAAGCTTCTAGACTCGGCGCCGCTCGCTGAGTGTTGGGCGACCAGGGCAGCCAGACGAACTGCATCCACCAGGTTACCTTCTTCCATAAACAATTCGGCAATGCCAGCAAGTACATGCAACACGAGAGGGGACGCGCCTTCTTCAATCGCGCTCTGCAGTGACTCCACTAAACAGCCAGCGCCCTGACTAATATCACCTCGCGCCAGCGCAATCCTGGCTAGAGACACAAGGTTGCTGATGACGCCCGAACGATCGCGTACCTCACGGTAGAGAGCCAGACTGGCTTCATGATGCCGGCGAGCCGCAGAATGTTCTCCTCCTTGCCACGCGATGCGCCCGCGGCCCGCCCGCACCGCGGCATAACGTCCGCGATCGGCCATCCCAGGTGGAATCTCCAAAGCCGCCTGAAAGTGTTCTTGAGCTGCCGCATGGTCGCCTTGAGCAATCATCACGTCAGCCAGATAGATGAGACTCCAGGCGATACCCGGCCCTTTGCCATCCTCTGTGGCGATGCTTAGGCTCTCTTCAATATGGCCCCGTGCGACGTCAAGTTCGCCTATTATTTTGGCAAGTGCACCCAAGTTGTGCAGGGCGCCGATAATAATAGTGGCAAAATCGGCTGCACGCGCTGCCTTAAGTCCCTCCTGATATAGCTGGCGTGCCCGGAAATACTCCCCCCGCCATTGTGCGAGTTTACCCAGATGAACTAGCGATTCGGCGATGGTTCTTTGATCGTCGATTTGTCTGCCGAGGCTTAGCGCCTCTTGATACCAATATTCGCCGACAGAATAATCTCCTTCAATCCTGGCAATATGACCTAATTGCCCAAGCGCGAACCCCTTGACCTCATTTTGACTGGTGTCATCAAAAAGCGACACCGCCTCTTCAAGCAGGGTTTTGGCCACCCTCCATTTTTTCTGTTCGAGAGCCGCCCATCCATGAATGGCAAGTGCACCAGCCAAATCTCGCCGGGACTCAAGTCGCCGCAAGATGGTCACGCTTTCTCGGGCGCGCTCACCTGCTCGGGCCGCACGACCCAACCAGATGTCCATGGCTGCCTGGAAGTATAGTGCCCGTCCCAGTATGATCAGGTTTTCATCATTTGGTTCGACAGCCCGCAGGACGGCTACTGCCTCACGAAAAGCCCTTTCGCCTTCTTCATGCCATGAGCGCTTCCAGGCATACCAGTACAACCCTTCCAGCGTCTGTTCCAGGTTATTAACATTTTGTCGTGCTATCGCCCAATCCCAGGCTGAACGGATATTATCGACTTCTGCATCAATGGCGCTGAGGGTTTCCTCATTTTCTGCACTCAGGAAATCGCTGACCGGCCGGTTCATGAACCCGGTATAGTAAACACTATGCTCGTCCCGGATCGCCGTTTCTGACTCAGGCGACGCGCTTAATCGTTCCGCAGCATACTGGCGCTGAAGTTCGTGAATTTCGTAACGCCCGCCTCTGCTGACTTTCAATATCGATTTATCAACGAGTCCAATGAGTACTGCCAGCGACGCACCCGCTACCTGCTCTGCTGCATCACGCCGGAACCCGCCCTGGAAAACAGATAGCGCCATGAGGGCGTGACGCTCTGCGTCATTGAGCAGTTTCCAGGAGTGGTCAAACACGGCCCGCATACTGCGATGGCGATCGGGGATATCGCGCAGGTCCGTCTGCAGAATATCCAGACTATTCTTGAGCTCTCGGGCAATCTCGACACTGGGCAATCGCCGCCGCCATTTTGCTGCCAGTTCAATTCCGAGCGGCATGCCCTGCACCAGCCGGCAGATGCGGTTAACAGAGGCTTGCTCGTCGCCCAGCGAAAATTCGCGCTGAACGCGGCCTGCATGTTCAGCAAAGAGCCGCACGGCGTCAAAGCTCTCAATTGCATCGGGCGATTCCAATTCAGGATAAGGTAAACCCTCAACTTGGTAGAGCCATTCGCCCTTCAGGTTAAGAGGCTCGCGCGATGTAACCAGCAATTTGAGCTGCGACGTTGCTGTAAGCAGGTCGGCAATGATGCCTGCTGCAGCGAGGAGATGTTCCAGGCTATCCAGGATCAGTAGTTGGTCTACACCGCGAAGATGCTGGCGAAGCTGCATTTCAGGCTCGCTGCCACCGGCAAATTTGTAACCGATTGCCCTGCCTACAGTGCGCACGATATTGTCTATCGAGGCGACCGGTTGCAGCGGAACAAAGAAGATGCCATCTCGAAATACTTTTGCCTGCACCGACGCGGCTTCAATAGCTAGACGAGTCTTGCCAATCCCACCCGGACCGACGAGAGTTAATAGGCGGCAGTTAGGGTCGCGCAGACGGTATCCAACGTCAGCAATCTCGGTTTCTCTACCGATTAGTGGTGTTGTATACTGTGGCAAGTTGAGCGGTTCCATCGGATGACACGCTGAAACAAGTTCCAAAACTAACCCTCGAAAAAAAAGGGGGCTAGAACTGACGGTTATCTGATGGTTCTACAATAGCAAAGTCGCAGCCGCTTGTCTATGCAATTTGGAGTGAAAAGCTCCACAAGAGATAATGCAAATTTCTGATCCTGTTGGCGAA
>CAZKCY010000231.1:0-4798 GCA_964551155.1 uncultured Marinimicrobium sp.
ACGGTCCTGAAGAAAGCTCCCCAAACCCTACTGACCGTCTGGCGCTTCGTAGCAAAAGGGTTAAAAACGGGCTCCGTTGGAGCCCTTAAGCTTAGTGGCACCGACTGGTACGTAGGCGTTGGGTAAGGTGCTCGGAGCACCCTCGCCGACATGGATGTCGGCGTGGAGCCTACAGGGAAGTATTCACGGCGTGTCTCCGAGTGCCTTACCCAACGACTGCCCCAATAGTCCGAAAAAACACCAGCTCCGGACAAATCTGCCTCAAAAAATCAGTCCCGCTGCAGCGCGGTAATCGGATCCAGCTTGGAGGCTTTGACCGCTGGGTAAATGCCAAATACCAAGCCGGTGGTGGTACAGAAAAACACCGCTATAACTATCGCATTGAGCGACCAGGCGACCGGCCAGCCGGCAAACAAGGAGATGGCCGCCGCCAGCGCAAAGCCGAGCACAATGCCAAAGAGCCCACCGATGGCGGAAATGGTCACGCTTTCGACAATAAACTGATCGCGAATATTTTCCTGAGTGGCGCCCACGGCGCGCAGCAGACCGATTTCATTGGTGCGCTCGAGCACCGTGGCAAGCATGATATTCATAATGCCGATGCCGCCCACCAACAAAGAAATGCCGGCCACGCAGGACATGATGATATTAAATATTCGCTGGGTCTGTTCGTGTTGATCGAGCAGCGCCGCCGGCACCACTATGTCGTAATCTTTTTCCTGGCCGTGGCGCAGGTTGAGCAGATGATCGAGGTTGCGCGCCGCCACTTGCGGATCAACGCCCGGTTCGAGTTCTATGCGAAAGCTGTCGATCTCCGAGGCCATATCGCGGAAGCTGAAGCGCTTCAGCGCCGTCATCAGCGGGATGTAAATCCGGTTGTTCTCGCCACTGAGTTGCACCCCCTGAAAATTGTCTTTGGATAGATTCTTGCTCTCCAGCACTCCCACCACCTCAAGCCAGGCGTGGTTGATTTTTATGATTTTCCCCACCGCATCGCCGCGCGGAAACAGCTGGTTTGCGACGGCGGTGCCCAGAACTGCTACCTGGCGATAATACTGGTTGTCGTCTTCGCTCAGCCAGCGGCCCTGAGCCAGATTTAAATTGGCCAGTTCCCGCAGGCTGGGGGTCACACCCAAGACTTCACTGTCGCTTTCCCCAAAGCGGCTAAACAATGCGTAGGTTTCGATTTCTTTCTCGGCGCTGTAATTCATCGCAAAAGGCAGGGTTTCCATGCTCGCCTCTACGTCGTGCAATGAAAGCCCCACTGAATGCTTGCGCACCTCGCGCAGGCGTTCGCCGTAAACGGCTTTTTCTTCCACCAGCACGTTGCGCAGGCCCATGGAATCGATCAGGCTCAGGGCCTCCTTTTGCGCGCCTTCGCCCACGCTGACCATGGCGATTACCGCGCCCACGCCGAAGATCATGCCCAGCAGCGTCAGAAAGGTGCGCAGCTTGTGGAACCAGAGTTGTTCCAAGGCCTCCTGAAAATTGGTTGTGAGTTTTTTCACGCGCGAGCCTCGTCAGTCAATCGATAACAGCGGATCTGCAACATCAGCGATCCTCCGTTCTGGGGCGCAATAGCGCTACCTGATCACCAGGGCTTAGGCCCTCGGTAATTTCGGTCTGGGTCAGGCTGCGCAAACCGGTAGCCACAGGCTGGCGAGTAAACTTGCCGCGCTTTTTGATATACACCCAGCTTTCGCCATCGTCTTTGAACACCGCTTGGTTGGGCACGCTGATCACCTCGGGTTTTTCCGCAACCAATATTCGCCCAGTCAACTTTTGGCCTGGGCGCATAAAGCTGGGATCAATGTCCGCAAGGGCCACAGTCACCTCAAAATATTTGGTGGGGCTGTTTCTATCGCGCGGCGCGGCAATGTTCGCAAGGCCGACCACGGTCCCGCGCAGCTGCCGGTCGGGGTAGGCATCCAGCGTCAATTCCACCGACTGTTCCATGCCTAGCCCGGCGGCTTCATTTTCCAGCACGTAGAGTTTGGCCTGCAGTTCGGTCAGGCTGGGGATCGAACCCAGCTTGGACCCGGCCCACATCTCTGAGCCCTCGCGCACTTTTTCGCCGCGCCAGTTTTTGGCGTGAATCAAAATACCATCGGCGGGCGCCAATACCTCAGCCTCATCTATCGCCTCTTTGGTCAAGCGAATGGTGTCGCGGTGCGACTTGCCCTCCAGATTGAGCAGCTCCAGCTGCGCTTGCCCCTGGCTGGTCTGGCTAATTTGCAGCCAGGCCAGATAGGCCTCCTGAGCGGTCAAATACTCGGTGCTCAGCATCTGGTCAATAATTTCATTCTTGGAATAGATCGCCAGGTCTTCAATCGTGAATCTTTCAGCCATGGCTTTTTCATCGGAAACTACTCCGGCCTGCTGATTGATAGAGAACTGGCTCTGCTGCAGATCGCGATCGGTAATGCCGGCGGTAAGTTGGTTTTTCTCCAACTCCAGCTCCGCCTTTTGTTGGTTTAATAAATGTTCGGCAGTATCGAAACGAGCCACCACTTCGCCTTTTTGCACCCGGCTGTTTTCTTCTTTTAGCCAAGCCAGAGTCAAGCGGCCGCGGTTACCCGAGGGCGCGTTGATACTGATCTCTTTGGCCGATATCAGCTCGCCTTTGGCCGGCACATCAAAGACAAATTCGCCCCGCTCAACTTCCATCGCCAAGGTGGTGCTTTCCGGATCGGACGAGCAGCCGAACAGCGAAACCAGGGGCAACAACAGGAGCGAGAATTTGCCCCGGCTTAATAACTTCTTATTCAAGGCCATTACAGAATCACCTCGTCGCCATCCTTCAGGCCTTCAGTGACTATGGCCTCGCCGGCTTGGCGAGCGCCTATGGTTATTTCCCGCCGGGTTTCGCCCCAAAGGCCTTTGATACGCACAAAGGCGCGCTCATCTTCATAAATAATTGCCTGCTGGGGAATGGCCACCGCATCTTCGACCAGGCGTTCGATAATCGACAAACGCGCCGCCATGCCGGGGCGCATACTGCTCTGGTCGGGCACGTCTATGCTAACCACCGCATCAAATACTCGGCTCGGCTCTTGGTGCGATTTCATCCGCACTATGCGCCCCAGTGAATCCACTCGACCGGTAAAGCGGCTCTCGGGAATGGCGTCCATGCGCAACTCCACTTTGTCCCCCACGCCGACTTTGTGAGCGTTTTGCTCGGGAATCGTGGTTTCAATAATCAGACTGGTTAAATCCGGCAGTTCAATCACTTTTTGAATCAGCGAAATTTCATCGCCGACGGCCGGTTTTTCACCTTGATTATTGGGCTTGTAAACCACCATGCCAGCGCGCGGCGCCTCAACTTCCAGGGCTTGAATGGCGGCCTGAGCCTCGCGCACCTCGGCGGTCAAGCGCTCGACTTCAGAGCGGGTAATCTGAGTTTCCACCGCCATCTGCTCGGCGCGGTTTTCCTTCCGGTACAGAGCCATCTGATAATTTTTCTGGGCGATCTGGTGATCGATTTTTAACTTTTCCACTTCCAAGCGCGCGATCAGATTGTCGATATTGCTGGCTTTGAGCTCGGCTTTCTCGAGGTTCATTTTGGCTTCCGCCAGATCCAAGGTGAGCTGCTCCATCTCCTGCTCGCGATTCAGCGCCTGGCTTTCCAATCGCTGAGTTTCGGTCGCTAAACGATTTTGCAAATCCCGTAAACGCGCGACCTGTTGCTGGGGATCAAAGGCCATAATTTTTTGGCCTTTTTCGACCCAGGTACCTTCGGGAATCAGATAGGAGAGTTTGTGTTGCCAGGTGTGTTTGATCACCGGCGGCCCTAGCTCAACCGTTTCCGCCGCGGTCAGCTCGCCGGTGGTTTTGATCGCCAAGGGGATGTCGGTCTTTTTGACTCGCTGGGTCTTTAGGTCATCGTCGCCACAACCGGCCAGCAGCACAACCGCGAGCAGAGCGAGCGAAAACTTCCATACCCGGGTCTTTAATACGCCGTTCATTGGGTTTCGCCCTCCAGCACTATCAGTACACTCATACCCGGCAGCAAGCCCTGGTCCTGAGCGTTTTCAATGGCAACGTCTATGTCGATGTAGCCCGACTCGCCCCAGTACTGCTTGGGTTCGGCCTGGCTGCCAATGCGGCTGATAACCCCATTCAGCTCAAGCTTGGGCCGAGCATCAAAATAGACTTTCACCGACTGGTTTTCCGCCACTCGAGCAACGTCCACCTCGTTGAGCCAGGCGCGCACGTGCAAATCGTCGGTGGAGGGAATTTCCAGCACGCTAAAGCCGTCGCGTACCATATCGCCGGTGCGAATTTTTTGGCCCGTCCAGGGGTGGTCCACATACATGGCGGTGCCGCTTGAGGCGGCGCGCTGGGTCATGGAATCGAGCATGGCTTGCACGCGCTGGAGTTCATTCTTGGCGGCGGCTATTTCCACCTGGTTGCGGCGCTTTTCGGCGGCCAGGTCTTCGCGCGCCACTTCCAGCGCACGCTCGGCTTCGCGCTGCGCGCTCTCGGCTTTTTTCAATGCCAATTGATACTCTTCGTACTGCAGCTCACTCAGTAGCGCCAAGGGCACACCGGCGTCCAATTGGGCGCGCTTCAGCTGCAACTGAGCGATGTCGAAGTTGTGTTCGGCCTGGCGCAATGCCATATCCTGCGCCAGATCGCTGCGCAGGCTTTGGGCCTGAACCTGGCGCAAGTTGGCTTCCAACTGCTCAACGCTGGTGACGAGGCTGGAAGTGTCGTACTGCACTACCGGATCGCCGGCCTCTACCCGCTCGCCCTCTTCCACCATCCAGGCGATTTGCATCTGCCAGCTGTCGCCGCG
>CAZKCY010000232.1:0-4783 GCA_964551155.1 uncultured Marinimicrobium sp.
GGCGCGCTGATCATAGGTCCATTCACGGGTGTCAAAACCTCCCAGAACCCGCAACTGAGACTGAGCACCGTCAGCGGCGATTACCAGCGGCGCAAGGCAGTGAGAGCCATTGTCGAGGGTAACTTCTACTGGTTCGCCCGCTTGTTTGGGCAAATTCAAAGCAGTGACGCTGGCGGGCTGAATCAGTTCCACCTGGGGTAAATCTTGCACGCGTCGGCGCAGGCTGCGCACCAGAAGGGAATTTTCAACTATATGGCCGAGGCGATCAGCCTGGCAGTCGGCGGCACTAAAGGAAATGGCGCCATTGCCTTCGCCGTCCCAAACTTCCATATCACTGTAGGGGCAGACTCTTTCGGCGCTGACTTCTTCCCAGACGGCCAGTTCGCGCAACAGCTGCTCCGAAGCTGGCGTAAGCGCAACAACCCGCGGATCAAACTCTTCGCCACTGAATCGCTCGGGTTCGCCACCGGCTTCAATCAGCGCGATGCGCAGCTCGGCGCCCCGCTCGCCGCTGGCGAGTCGAGCTGTCAGAGTGGCGCCGACCAAGCCGGCGCCGACAATAATCAAATCGTACTCTTGGGTCATGGCTCTCCCCAACGGGCGCGGGAACCGGCAGTGCCCATCGTCTGGGCGGCAAACTGAGTTTTGAGTGGGGGCAGCAAATCCAGCCCCAGCAGACCGAGATGGCGCAGGCCGGTTTCCGGCCGACCGGAACTGGTAAACAATCGCACCAGCTTATCACTCAAGCCGATGGTCAGCCTCTGATCGCGCTCCTGCTGCTCCAGATAACGCATCAGGACGCCGAGCTCTCCCGGGCTCTGCCCCTTCGACCGAGCACCACTTAAAACTTCGGCCAAGCGGGCGCAGTCGCGCAGCGCCAAATTGAAACCCTGGCCGGCTACCGGATGCAGACTGTGAGCGGCGTTACCCATCAGAACCAGATTGGAGCGCAACTGTTCAACCGCGGTAATCAGCCGCAAGGGCCAAATTTGGCGCTCGCCTACCCGTTCAAAACGACCCAGACGCCAACCGAAACGCTGCTGCAAAGCGGCGAGAAATTCCGCCTCTGGCAAAGTCCGCATCGACTGCGCCTGCTCCGGCGGCAAGGTCCACACCAAAGCGGCGCGCTGGCCACTCGGGGATTCATCCAAAGGCAAGAGCGCCAGCGGCCCATGATCGGTAAAACGCTCGTAGGCGATTCCCTGGTGCGCTTCGCCAAAGGATACATTGGCAATAACAGCACTCTGTTGGTAGTCCATAATCCGGGTTTCAATGCCCAGCGCTTTGCGCAATGGCGATTGAGCGCCATCGGCGACTACCGCCAAGGCTGCGGAAATGGTGCGCGCCTCGCCGTCGGGCGAGCGCAGCTCCAGCTCGGTATAGCCTTGGCGAGGCGTCAGCGCCTCCACCGACATGGGCATAAGACTTGTAATGCCGGCGGTAGCGCTCGCCTGTTCCAGCAATGAGGGGGCCAGCCAGGCATTTTCAACCACAAAACCAAGCGCTTTTAGACCTTCATCCTGGGCATCGATCAGTGCTCCGCCCAAGTGCCCCCGATCGGAGACATGCACCCGACGGATCGCCGTGGCGTGTTCGGCCAACCGAGACCAGAGCCCCAAGCGTTCGAGAATCTCGGCACTGCCGGCGGATATGGCCGTGGAGCGATGATCGAAATCCGGGCGATAGTCGGCGCTGGAGACGGGACCGGTTTGCGCGTCGATAAGAGCAATGCGCCAACCGGAATCGCCGGCGGCCAACAAAGCCGCCAAACTGGCGCCCACCATGCCGCCGCCGATAATCGCTATATCGTAATCCGGACTCTTCACTGGGGCAGGGCTTCTCCCGAGCTATGGGCTTTATTGGGGCTACTGGATTTTTCTCTCTGCGCCATCAGGACCTCTATCTCATCGGCATTTTTGGGCACCCCGGCACTCAGCACCTCACAGCCGTCTTTGGTGACCAGTACGTCATCCTAGATGCGAATACCTATGCCGCGCCATTTCTTGGCCACCTGCTCGTTATCGGGCGCTACATAGAGGCCTGGCTCGACGGTAAGGACCATGCCCGGCTCCAATACCCGCCACTGGCCGTCGATTTTGTAATCGCCGACATCGTGTACGTCCATACCCAGCCAGTGGCCTACCCGGTGCATGTAAAAGGCTTTATAGGCGCCGCTTTCAATCAGCTCATCGAGCGACCCTTGCAACAAACCCAACTCCACCAGACCTTCGGTCAATATTTGCACCGACAACTCGTGCGGGGCGTTCCAGTGGTTGCCGGGCTTGATGATGTCGATGGCCGCCAGCTGGGCTTTCAGCACCAAGTCATATAGAGCGCGCTGCTCGGGAGTAAAGCGACCATTGACTGGAAAAGTGCGGGTAATGTCGGCGGCGTAATACTCAAACTCACAACCGGCGTCGATCAGCACCAAATCGCCGTTTTTAAGCGGCGCGCTGTTTTCGATGTAGTGCAAAATACAGCCGTTTTTCCCGCCGCCGACAATAGTGTTGTAGGCCGGGTGGCGGGCACCGGCCATGGCAAATTCGTGCAGAATCTCCGCCTCCAGCTGGTACTCCATTACCCCCGGCTGACAGTAGTTCATGGCGCGTTTGTGGGCGCGCGCGGAGATCTCGCCGGCGGCGCGCATAAGGCGCTGCTCGGCGGCGCTCTTGATCAGACGCATATCGTGCAGAAAATGGCTCAGGTCGAGAAACTCGCCGGGCGGGCTGGCGCCGGAGCGCACCTTGGCGCGAATGGTGTTCACCCAGTCCATCACCTGGCTATCGAAGTCCCGGTCTTTGCCCATACCGTAATAGAGCCGCTCGCGGCCTTCGATCAGACCGGGCAATATGTCGTCTATGTCGTCGATCGGAAAGGCGTCGTCGGCGCCGAAGTCCCGGCAGGCACCCTCAGGACCGGCGCGATAGCCGTCCCAAATCTCCCGCTCCGGATCCCGGTCGCGGCAAAACAGCACGGTTTCCCCATGGGCGCGCCCCGGAATCAGCACCAGCACCGCGCCCGGCTCATCAAAGCCGGACAGATAATGCAGGTCGCTGTCCTGGCGAAACAGGTATTCGGTGTCGCGACTGCGAGTGCGCTCCGGCGCCGCCGGCACTATGGCGATGCTGTTGGGCTCCATCAGCTCCATCAGCGCCTTGCGGCGACGGGCATACTCCTGTCGACTAATCTTCATCGCATCATTCTCCTGGGAAGCGCTGCTCAAAAGCGCTCCTGATTTGGACGGGGTGAAACCGCTCAGTGCACTGTGGGGGCATCGGAATCGGAATCGGACATCTGTTTGGAGCCAAACTCCATAAATAACCCCAGAGCCGCCATGCGCACATACTCCACCAGTTCCATGTAGTCCGCTTCGGCCGCCTGCATGGCCTCGGAGTCGTCCTGGTCCAGATCTACCAGCGCAATCGAAGCCAGATCTTCCAAGGTTTCCCGATGTTGTTCGGAAAGCTGCGCGTCGCCCACATGGCCTGCGCCGCCAAAACCCACCAGAAAACCCTGGCACCAACGACTCAAGCAAGATACTCGCCGGGCTACCGGGGTCTCGTCAGCCGGCAGCAGCAACTGCAAATCAAAATCCTGGCGCGCCAGCTGCATCTGGGTAGCGTGAAACAAATTACTGAGCGCGGCGCGCACTTCGGCATCGGGCGGCTGAACAAAATCCAGCTCCTCCACCGCCTCTAACAGCCAGTCGGTTTCGGTGATATTGGCGCCGCCACTCAACTTACCGCACAAAATACCCTGCAGCTCGGCCGGCTCGACAATAACGCCGAGCGGTGCCAGCAATTCATTGAGCCCTTGGTAATCGGGGGCCTGATACTCGACTTCGGACATAATCGGGTCTCTTAAAAATTAACCCCGCATGCTATCACGATTCCCCGCAACTGACCCGACTGGGCCCTGGCTCCAAAGTGCGCAAGAGGCGAAAACTTAAGCAAAATCCGTGACCTGGAGCCAAGTTTCTCGAAACAGCTTCAAGAGCCAGCCGAGAGTGATTGACCCCCTGGGGCGCGCGCAATATAGTAGCGAGATTCTAACGAAATTCGCGAAACTCTCACTCAGCTATTTTTCCGGTCCCCGCGCCATGCCCGACGATTTGCTACAGTCTCTGGAAGCCAAGATGGATCGCCTGATTCAGGTGTGCGAACGCCTCCAGGAAGAAAACGACCAACTCAAGGCGCGCGCCAATGATTGGCAGCGGGAAAGGGTGCGCCTAGTGGAGAAAAACGAACTGGCGCGCAGCCGAGTAGAAGCCATGATCACCCGGCTGAAAAGCCTGGAGTCCGAATAACACTTGGGCAAGGAGCAGAGGGTGAGCAACGAAACCGTTTTTGTGAAAATACTCGATAAAGACTACCAGGTCGCCTGCCCACGGGAAGAACGACACGCCCTGCAGCAGTCGGCGGAACTGCTCGACGAGCGCATGCGGGCGATAAAACGCAGCGGCTCGGTCATAGGCCTGGAGCGCATAGCGGTAATGGCGGCGTTAAACTTGAGCCACGAGTTACTGCAAGCCAAAACCCAACCCGTCCCCGCCGGTAAAAACGAAGCCGAGCAGAAAGAGCTGGAGCGGCTCAACGCCAAACTCGATCGCAATCTGGCGCGCTTCGAGCAGTCTGTTTAAAGCCATTGATATCGGCCATTTACCACGAGGACTCGGAATTCATGACGTGTCCTGAAGGAAGATCGCCAAAGCCTGCCCTTTACTTAGAAAAGTATCCCGGAACCCTCATTTCTTTTCGAACTCTTGGGGCAGTCGTTGGGCAAG
>CAZKCY010000233.1:0-2074 GCA_964551155.1 uncultured Marinimicrobium sp.
GACTACCACAGCCCAGACTTCTCCGACGCCAAAGCCGGTTCAGGGTTCCGGGAGCGGCCTTAAGCGGTTTAAGAATTTTGTTCCAGACAAAAAAAACGGCAGCCGAGCTGCCGTTTTTATGCTGTGCAATCAAAATCAATAGACCTTGTCGCCTACTCGCAGGATCTTCATGTTGTTGGTACCACCCAACTGATTGGCATCGCCGTTGGAAACGATCACCAGATCGCCGTCAGCCAGATGGCCCTCGGCTTTGAGGCTTTCCATGGCACGGACATAATCTTCCGGACCGGGAGCACTGGTGGTATGGAAAGGCATAGGCTGAACACCGCGGTACAGAGCAACCCGACGCTGAGTGTCGACGTGCGGCGACAAAGCATAAATCGGCAACTCCGAACCCACACGGGACATGAGTCGCGATGTGGTGCCAGACTCGGTCAAAGAAATGATCGCCTTAACGCCACTCAAATGGTTGGCGGTATACATCACCGCCAGGGCAATTGCTTCGTTAACGGAGCTGAATTCCTCGTCCATTCGATAACTGCTCTGGCTGGCCGTCGGATGCTTCTCCGCGCCCACGATAATGCGCACCATGGCTTCCACGGTTTCCACCGGATAATCCCCTGCGGCCGTCTCGCCGGAGAGCATCACCGCATCGGTGCCATCGAGCACGGCGTTGGCCACATCAAAAACTTCAGCCCGTGTGGGCATGGGGCTTTTGATCATGGATTCCATCATCTGAGTAGCGGTAATCACCACCTTGTTGAGCGCCCGGGAACGGGAAATAATCCGCTTTTGAACACCGATCAGCGCAGCATCGCCAATTTCCACACCCAGATCGCCGCGGGCCACCATGACCGCATCGCTGGCCCGGATAATATCATCCAGAGTTTCGTCGTCCGCGACCGCTTCGGCGCGCTCGACCTTGGCTACCAGGCCGGCTTTCTCACCGCCTGCGGCACGCATCAGCTCGCGCGCCCGGTTCATATCCTCGGCACTGCGAGGAAAGGAAACCGCCAGATAATCCACATCGATATCGGCAGCGGTTTTGATGTCCGCCAGATCCTTCTCGGTCAGCGCCGGCGCCGACAAGCCGCCGCCCTGACGATTGATGCCCTTGTTGTTGGACAAGGGGCCGGCAATGCGGGTCACGCAATAAATCCGCTGACCTTCAATGCGCTCGACTTCGAGTACTACCCGACCGTCGTCCAGCAACAACATATCGCCGGCCTTACAGTCCTGAGGCAATTCCTTGTAATCGATGCCGACCTGATTCTGATCCCCTTCATCGCGACCCAGAGCGGCATCCAGAACAAACTTGTCACCCAGCTTGAGATGAATCTTACCCTGAGCGAAGCGGGAAATACGGATTTTCGGGCCCTGAAGGTCGCCCAGCACGGCGACAAACAAACCGTGTTTCTCGGCGATTTCGCGCACCATTTGCGCGCGCTGGCGATGATCGTCGGGCGAACCGTGGGAGAAATTCAGGCGAACGACGTTAACGCCCGCCAGGATCAGTTTTTCCAGCACTTCCGGTGACTCGGAGGCCGGCCCCAGGGTACTGACGATTTTGGTGCGTCTTAACATAAGTCTCTCTCAACTATTTTTCAGTGGGCCGGAATGCTTACTTGGCCTGCATCAATGCCAGGGTGTTGTCGAGCATACGGTTGGAAAAACCCCACTCGTTGTCGTACCAAGACATGACCTTGACCCAACGGCCGGCCACTTTGGTTTGACGAGAGTCGAAGTTGGAAGAGGCCGGGTGATGGTTGAAATCGATCGAAACCAGCGGCTCGTCGTTGTACTCCAACACGCCGGGCATTTCTTTTTCCGCCGCTTCTTTCATAGCCGCGTTGACTTCCTCGGCGGTAACATCGCGCGAGACCAGTACGTTCAAATCCACCAGGGACACGTTGATTACCGGTACGCGAACCGCCATACCGTCGATTTTGCCTTCCAGCTCCGGCAGCACCAGAGAAACAGCACGTGCGGCACCGGTTTTGGTGGGGATCATGGACTGGGTTGCGGAGCGCGCCCGGTAGATATCCGAGTGGTACACATCGCTCAGAGTCTGATC
>CAZKCY010000233.1:2084-4747 GCA_964551155.1 uncultured Marinimicrobium sp.
GTAGGCGTGCACGGTAGTCATGGAGCCCTGCTCGATGCCGAACTTGTCGTTCAGTACCTTGGCAATAGGCGCCAGACAGTTAGTGGTACAGGAGGCGTTGGAAATAATCTGATGGCTGGCCTTCAGGGTATTGTGGTTCACGCCGTATACGGCAGTGGCGTCAACATCGGTACCGGGAGCGGAGATAATCACTTTCTTGGCGCCGGCGTTGATGTGCGCCATGGCCTTGTCGCGGCTGGTGAAAATACCGGTACACTCATAAACCACATCCACCTTCAGATCGCCCCAGGGCAACTTGGAAGGGTCGCGCTCGGAGGTAATCAGAATTTCGTCACCGTTGACAATCATCTTGTCGCCATCGACGGAAATTTCACCGGGGAAGCGGCCGTGTACTGAATCGTACTTGGTCAGATGGGCGTTCATGTTGGAGTCGCCCAGGTCGTTGATTCCAACTACCTGAATCCGATCGCGATAACCCACTTCGTAAAGTGCGCGCAGTACATTGCGGCCAATGCGGCCATATCCGTTAATAGCTACTCTGATAGTCATATTTCTTTCTCCTATTGATATATTCGATTACCACTGCCGTGGAAAAAATAATTTTTGTTATCTGGCCAGACTTGCAGCTTCGCGGGCCAATTTTTCAATCTCGTCCCAACGCTGGTCCGCGATCAGATTTTTCGGTGCCATCCAGGTTCCACCCACGCAAGCGACATTAGGCAGCGCCAAGTAGCTGGGAGCCTTAGCCAAGTCGATACCACCAGTGGGGCAGAAAGTAATTTGCGGCAAGGGGCCCCCGATGGATTTGACCATGGAAACTCCGCCGGCCGATTCTGCCGGGAAAAACTTCAAATGGCTAAACCCCTGAGTCAGCAAATTCATGGCTTCGCTGGGAGTGGCGATACCGGGTAAAAGCGGAACCGCGGAATACTTGGCTGCCTCGATCAGCGCCGGCGTCGTGCCGGGGCTGACCAGAAACTTCGAACCGGCCTTAACGGCATTGTCCAAATCTTCCGGGGTAATAATGGTTCCGGCACCGATCACCGCATCTTCCGGCAGTGCATCGACCATCGCGCGAATAGCATCCAAGGCAACAGGGGTGCGCAGAGTGATCTCCAGCACCTTCAGACCGCCGTTATAAAGTGCCTGCGCCAGAGGCACAGCATCTTCCAGACGCTCTACGACCATTACCGGTACCACGGGTGCCACTTTCAGAATTTTATCGATGCTCAAATCCACTAGCTGTTCCTCGTTGCATTAAACAATTAAAAAATTTTGCCGCTCAATCAGGGCGCCCAATAGATATCCAAAGGCACTTTAGACTGCTGCAATACCGCACGCACCGGCATGGCTGAAACATCCGAGCCGTCCTGGGCCGCACGCAGGGCTTTGAGCTTGTCATCACCGGTGATCAACAACACCAAGCGGCGTGAGCTCAGCAGGCCCGACAGACTTAAGGTCATGCGTTGCGTAAAGGCGCCAGTAACCTCACTTTCGTGGGCATTGATAGCGGCACACAGTTCATTGCTTTCCGGATCCAGGGCTTTTTCCAAGCCTTCGGCGTGGGGGAACAAAGACGCGGTGTGACCGTCTGGGCCCATACCGAGAATCGTCAAATCAAACGGCCGGGGGAGCTCGCGGTAGGCGACTTCGCATTCGGACAAGCCGCCAGCGGGCGTCTCAGCGGCGTTTTTCATGCCCTGTAGCTTGGCGCTGGCCGCTTGGTGCTGCAACAAATTCTGAATCACAAAAGTTTCGTTGCTTTTAGCGTGGCCTGGTTCGACCCAGCGCTCGTCTACCAAGGCGACCGAAACAGCGGACCAGTTCAGATTTATCTGGCTCAGGCGTTGATACAAAGGCGCGGGCGAACTGCCGCCAGAGACCAGAAAGCTTGCCTGACCACGCTCCTTGAGCGCCGCATCAAGTTCGGCCACACAATCTTCTTGAAGTGCCGCCAGCAGCGCTTCGCGGCTGTCGAAAAATTTCTCGTTCACCATCAGGATTTTCCTCCGCCCAAAAGCTCCTCGATATTGAACCAGCTGCGGCCATCGCCGCCGATCAACTCCTCCGAAGCTTGAGGACCCCAACTGCCCGCTTCGTAGGGCATAGGTTTGTTTTCCGGACGCTGCCAGGCCTCGATGATTGGGTCGATCCAGCTCCAGGCCGCCGCTACTTCGTTGCGGTGGATAAACAGACTCGGATCATCGGCGGCCGCATCCAGCATCAAACGCTTGTAGGCATCACTGACGAAGTGCTTATAGGTCTCGGCGAAATTCAGATTCAGCGCCACTGGCAAGAGCTCAGTTTCGTGCTTCTCCAGATTCTTGGAGGTAACGATAATCTGGATACTTTCCTCCGGTTGCAGGCGAATAACCAAACGGTTGGGCTCCAGGTCACCCGCCGACGCCGGATAAACCCGGTGCGAAACGTCTTTGTACTGAATGACAATTTCTGCGGCGCGCTTTTTCATGCGTTTGCCGGTACGCAAATAGAAAGGCACCTCGGACCAGCGCCAGTTGTCGATGTGTGCGCGAATCGCAACGAAAGTTTCGGTGGTGCTGTCTCGACCCAGCTCGTCGAGATAACCGGGAACTTCCTTGCCGCCCACCTGGCCGCGCACGTACTGACCGCGCACTGTGTGCCACTTGACCGCCTGGCCTTCG
>CAZKCY010000234.1:0-4740 GCA_964551155.1 uncultured Marinimicrobium sp.
GTCAAACACAATTTGTAATCCCAGCTGCCCGGTGCGCTGATGGCTCGCCGGGCTTTCGCTATGGCTGCGCTTCGATCACTGATAGGCATATTGAGTATTGCGCTCTACGTACTGGCAACGGTCGTGGTGTTCGTGCTGATTATGCCTTTAGCGCTGCTCAAGTATCTGATTCCCGCCTGGCGCGCCCGCCTGAACCGCTGTCTGGATGGCTTGGCCAGCGGCTGGATAGAATTCAATAATCTGCACCAAAGGTTGCTGACCGGTACGGATATTCAGGTCACCGGCGATCTCGACCAGCTGAGTCGCGACCAGTGGTACCTGATGATCGCCAACCACCAGTCCTGGGTCGATATTATGGCGCTGGTGCGGGTGCTCAACCGGCGCATTCCCTACGTTAAATTTTTCTACAAGAAAGAGCTGCGCTGGGTGCCGCTACTGGGGCCGGCGCTCTGGGCGCTGGATTTTCCCATGATGCGCCGTCATAGCCGAGCACAGATAGAGCGCAACCCCGCTCTGCGCTGGCAGGACATGGAGCAGACCCGAAGAGCCTGCGAAATCTACAGCGACAGTCCGGTCACCATCGTCAATTTTCCCGAAGGCACCCGTTTTACCCTGACCAAGCATCTCGATCAGGGCGAGCCCTACGCCAATCTGCTATCCCCTCGAGCCGGGGGTCTCGCCTTTGCGCTGGGGGCCATGCAGGGCCGCTTGCGACATTTGATTGATGTGACCATTTTTTATCCCGAGGGTTGTCCCAGCTTCTGGGACTACGCTTGCGGTCGGGTTGGCCGGGTGCGCATGCATATCGATCTGATTGAAATTCCCGAAGATCTGTTGGGTGACTACGAGCAGGACCGGGATTTCAGAGGTCATTTTCAAGCCTGGATGAACCGACTCTGGCAGGATAAAGACCAACGCCTCGAGCAAATGCGCTCGGAAGAATCGCGAGAGCGCTAAGATTGGCCTATCCTTATACTGCAATCGCAGTTTTTTACCGGATGGAGGCAAATCTATGCTAGACACATCCACTCATACGGTGAATGTACTTTTTGAACAGCTCGGCCTGCCCAGCAGTGACGCCGCTATAGCGGATTTTGTCGCCAGTCATAGACCCTTGGCAGACGACATTCTCTTGGAAGACGCGGCTTTCTGGGACGAGAACCAGGCCAGCTTTCTACGTGAGGCCATTGCCGAGGACGCCGACTGGGCCGAAGCTGTGGATCATCTAGATGCACTGCTTCGCCATGAGGGGGGCAATCGTTAAGGTCCAATTGGGTTTAGCCGTCGGGCCGCGCCCGAGCTGGATGCGCGGCGCTCGCTTTGCCCCTATAATGCCGGCTCACTTTGACTAAGACTTTCTTTCTGGCTGTTCCCGATTTATGTCCGACTCCCCTTTGCCCCGCGCCTTGCTGGCACCTCGTTACTGGCCTGCCTGGCTCGGTGCCGGCTTCTGGTTTTTACTCGCGCAGTTACCCTATAGGTTTCAGTGGTGGATGGCCCGAGGCTTTGCCTCGATTTTGGGATTGCGCAAAAAGCGCCGCCACTTTGCCGAGCGCAATTTAGAGCTCTGCTTTCCCGAGATGAGTAAAGCCGAGCGAGAGCAATTGCTCAAGGAAAATTTGTTTTCCACCGCCATGGCGCTGTTTGAAACCGGCATCGCCTGGTTCTGGCCCAATTGGCGGCTGCGGCGGCTGTTCACTATTTCTGGGCTGGAGCATCTTGAAGAGCCGAAGCGGGAAGGGCAGGGCGTTTTGCTGCTCAGCATGCACTTCACCACTTTGGATATTGGCAGCGCGCTCTTGGGCCAGAAGGTCAACTTCGACGGCATGTACCGTCCGCACAAGAATCCGGTGTACGACTACTTGCAGAAAAAGCGCCGCCAGGCCTATTCCCCCGGCGCCATGACGATTCCGCGCGACAGCGTGCGCACTTTAATCAGCCGGCTGCGCCAAGGTCGCTTTATCTGGTATGCCCCCGACCGGGATCTGGGGCCCAAAAACAGTTTGTTCGTGCCTTTTTTTGGGGTGCCGGCGGCGACTCTTACCGCCACCGCCAAGCTGGCGCAGGTCGGACGCGCCCAAGTGGTACCCTTTACCCAGCGGCGGCTGCCCAAGGCGCGCGGCTACGAACTGGTACTGCATCCGCCCTTCGAAGATTTTCCGTCGGGCGATGATTATCAGGATGCGCTGCGAGTAAACCGCTTTATGGAGCAGGAAATTCTCAAATGCCCGGAGCAGTACTTTTGGGCGCAGAAGCGGTTTAAGACCCGTCCGGAAGGTGAGGAATCGTTGTACGATTGAGGGGAACGGGGAACGGGGAACGGACTAGGTGATCGCGGCCAAGGCCGCGACTTGGGTGCAATAGCCGATCTTACGGCTAACTCCTACTCCTAGGCTTCGGCGATGGCGCCTTTGTAGCAACCTTCGTAGGCCTTGACCCGGATTTTGCTGTGGGGGTATTCGGAGCTGAGCTGATTGGCTATGTGCTGGGCGATGCACTCCACGGTGGTGTCGGTGTCGATCAAATAGCAGCAGCGCTGGGGCAGGGTGAGCTCGAAGTCTCCTTGCTCGGAGCTGTAGGCAAAGCGGTGGTAATCGAGGCCCTCGATGGTTGGGCTTTCGACCAAGTCTTCCTCGGTTCCCACATAGACATCGCGCCAGCGGTTAGCCCAATCGTTTTCCAGTGCTTCCGATCTCAAACCATCGGCCCAGATTGAGATGCGCGAGCGGTGACCGTGAGCGATACGCTGGCAGTTGCCGGCGTGTTTTTTCAAACCGTGACTGTAGTGATAAAAAGCGCCCTCGGCCACTTCGCTGTTAAAACTTAGCGCTAAATCCCGGGTTTCCGGGAACAGCTCCAGTAATTGGGCTTTGCACCAGTCAGCGACCGACTCTCGGGTCAGTTCTTCGGCATCCACGAGCGCTAAAGCCTGGCGCGGCGCTTTGGTTTGCAAAACTTCTTCGCCGCTGCCAAAACGCCAGCTCAGTTCGATCTGGTCACCATTGTCAGTGAGGTTCAGGTTGGGAGAGCGGGTCGGCACCAGCAGGCGATGATCCAGCTCGGTATCCAACCACTGGCGCGCGCGTTTTTTCACCACACCAAAATCGCACACCATACCCTGTTCGTCCAGTTCGCCTTCCAGTTGCAGGTTGGCTAGCCAGGTTTCTCCCAGCAAGCCGCGGCGAACATCCAGAAAACTGAAGTCTACGTTGGTTAGATTATCGACGAACAGTAGCATTAGCGCTTGGTCCTCCGTTCAAAAGCGTCATGATAACAGTATAGACTCTGGCATACAGCCGCTGTGCCAGCGTTATATACTCGCAAGAAGGATTCGACGCCCCAAAACTTCTGAACTAGATTTTTTCGAGATACCAGTGAGGTGATCAGTGACGCTAGCGGATTGGATCAATGTCGGAGCCACGCTCTGGTTTTTTGGCTGTTGGCTGGGCTATGCCGCTTTTGCGCGCCGGCGCGCCAAAACCTCTTACAACCTTTCCGCTGTGCTGCAGGTGTACCGCAAGCGCTGGATGCACGAGATGTTGTTGCGCCAAAACCGCATTGCCGATGCAGCGCTGCTTGCCAGTCTGGAACGCAATGTCTCCTTTCTGGCTTCGACGTCGATTTTCATCATTGCCGGTCTGGTAACCCTGATGGCTTCGGCGGAGCAAATTCACGCGACTTTGATCGCGTTGCCGTTTACCAACTCGGATCTGACCTCGAAGCAGTTGCAGTTCAAGATTTGTTTGCTGATCGCGATTTATGTCTATGCGTTTTTTACCCTGACCTGGGCTATGCGTCAGTACGGCATTTGCGCGGTTTTGTTGGGAGCCTCGCCGGCGGCTGAGAGCGCTACCGACAGCGAAGACCAGACTCGACAGCACGCCAATATAACCGCCAAGATCATCGATCACGCAGGCCACAGTTATAACTATGGCTTGAGAGCCTATTATTTCTCCCTTTCAGTCTTGCCTTGGTTGGTCAATGCCTGGCTGTTTATGCTGGCGGTGGGCGTGGTGACGGCGGTGCTGTATCGGCGGGAGTTCAAATCTAAAACCTTGACGACTTTGGCGCGTGAAATGCCCGGAACTCGGCCCGAAGCCGGCGTATGAGGCCGGTTCGGACCGGGCGGGCTAAACCAAAAATCCCGCTTAGCTTAGCCCTTGAGGGAGCTCTAGTAGCGAAAAACTAGTAGAGATAAGTTGCGCCCGAATACTCGGCTTCGTCGTTATGGCGATCGCCGTTTATGCCGGTGGCATCGCTCTCCTCGCGAAAGGCACTGATTCCCAAGGTGGCGCCATCTGCAGAAATGCCGGCATCAATGCCAAAACCGTCGGTCATGCCGGTGTTGGGTGCCTTGAGATAGCTCTTTTGGCTCCAGGCATTATTTTCGAACGAATAGAGGTAAGCCGCTCCAGAACGGGGGGCATCGGTCAAAGTTTGATCGCCATCGATGCCTTTGGCACTGCTGCTTTCTCTCCAAGCGGTAACTAAAAGATGCTGGCCGTCGCTCGACAGTGCCAGATGATTACCAAATTCCATGCCAGCAGTGTTATTAGAAGCCTTGAGATAGCCAGTTTGGGCCCAGCTGCCCTCGGTGCGGGTGAAAATATGGGCGGCGCCGCTGTTGAGTGCCACTGTGCTCGAACTGGCGAAATCAAAATCGGACGGATCGGCATCGACGCCGCTGTCGCGACTCAGGTCGCCGATGGCGCCCACCGCCAGAGTATTGCCATCGGCCGA
>CAZKCY010000235.1:0-4737 GCA_964551155.1 uncultured Marinimicrobium sp.
AAAGGGAACAGTCTTAAGGACTCGTACCTTGAGCTACCGCGCCGTCTGACTGGCTAGTTTTGCCATCTAAAATTTTATCCCCAGTATGTTCTTCGGTAATCAAATAACAGATCATAGCTAAGCGAGTAGCATTCACGTGGGTTTATGCGGAGCGGACCAAGCCCTCGGTAATCAAGCCAACCGAAAGGGCTGAGGGTTCTGCGGGTTGGAGGATAAAATTTGATCGATTTGCGGCCCAAGCACCTCGCCCTTACGTTGTTGTTGGCCGCACTGGCCTGTCTCGGCAATGAGTTTTCATTAAGCCTCGCGTTCGGCGTTGACCTGATCTTCGGTCCCATTTTTGTCTTTATAGCAATCGCCAATTTAGGCCTGACTTCATCGCTGGTCGTCGCGCTCGCAGGAGGCCTCTATACCTGGGTTATGTGGGGGCACCCATTTGCAGCTGGTGTGTACCTGATAGAGGCGGCTTTTGTTTTCTGGCTGAGCCGCGGCCGCGGCTACTCGCTTTTGTCGTCAGATGCCGTGTTCTGGTTGTGTTTGGGCGTGCCAATGACCGCTCTTTACCTCAGTCAGGCCATCAAGCTACCGCTTGAATCCGCCTCCTTGATTGCGCTAAAGCAATTCATCAACGCGACGTTCAATGTTCTGATCGGAAGCTTGATCGTACTTGTTATCGGCTTTTTCACCGGAAAGTACTCAGGGTTCTTCCTTGGACGTCAGCAGGTCAAACACATTCTTTTCTTTTCGATGGTGGCGATCACGTTGGGCGCAGGAACCGCGCCGATTATTCAGTCGGGAAAAACTGATGAGAGGAATACCAAGCACCTCTTGGCGGCTGAACTGTCCGGATTGTTGAGTCACCTGGCCACGAATGTGGAGTTGTCAGATGAACCGGTGAGCAAGGTCCTCGATCGTTTCACATCGCGGCCACGTATCGATTCCTCCATTGCGTTTGCGATTCTCGACCAGTCGGGCCAGTTGCTCGCGTCCTCAGGTGATCCCTGGATAGAAAAGGAAGGGTCGGTAGTGGGTGATTATTCGGGCAATCAGCTACGGTTTTTGCCGCCCGAGGGCGATATGTCCCTCATTCAAGCACTGCGCATGGGGCGTTACGAAGTGGCAGGAATCGCAGGTACAAGCGACCAGTACCGGGTGCTTGTCCAGACCTCGTCTGCTCAAGTCGCCGAGCGGATGGCCAGCCACGCATTTAACCTCATTCTTCTTCTCGGTGTTCTGCTGCTTCTGGCGATCGTCACATCAAGGATTCTCAGTCGGCTTTTGACTGCGCCGATCTGGAGGCTGTCAACGGCGCTGGATAGTTCAACTAACGGTATTGTTATCACCGATCTGGACGGCAAAATAAAGTGGTTCAACAATGGCTTCCGGCGAATCACGGGATATGAACTGGAAGAGATGAAAAACCAGAAACCCGGTGAATTGCTGCAAGGCGTGAACACCGATCCTGAGGTGGTTGAACGGATTCGCCAGGCGCTTGCTTCGAACCAGCGCTTTGAAGAAGACATTATCAATTACCGAAAAGACGGCTCGCCTTACTGGGTTCGTATCAATTGTGAGCCCTTGCGCGAAGAAGGCGGTCAAATTACCGGCTACATTGCCGTGGAAACTGAGGTCACTGAAGAGCGCAAATTGACAGAGCTCGAAAAGTTTGGCCGGGAAGCGCTGGAAAAACTTGCCACGCGAGACCCTCTCGGAGACGTTTTCCACACGGTGCTCTCCAATGTTGAAGCCATGATTCCGGCACGATGCCTGCTGACCTTTGACGATCCAAACAGTGTGTCCAAAACCTATTTGCCGCTGGCATGCTATCTGATTGTCGATAACGGCTCTATTAAAGGTCTTTTACCCGGCAGAACGCGAGAAGCCCCGTTGATCAATTCTCAAAATGAGTCGCTTGGTTGCCTTCGTCTGATGTTTCCTGATGAGGTGGCTGAAACCGAGCTTGAGACCGAACTGCTCAATCGAGCCAGCCAACTGATCGCAATCGCTGCCGAGCGTGCGTGGAGCGATCGGAGGCTGCACGAGACCGCTCGAATTTTCAAACACGTCGATCAAGGTATCTTCCTGACCGACACTGACTTCATGATTCTCGACGTAAACGCGGCGTTCGCGAGAATTACGGGTTTTCGCGGAGACGAAGTGATAGGGCATCAACTTGATGATTTCGGTTCGATTCTCAGCGAGCCCTTACTCAATTCCGCCGTGAAATCATCGCTTGCATGCGTAGGCCATTGGCAGGGTGAAACCGCCATGGTGAATCGCCAAGGGGATAACATCGACCTTGGATTGAACATTAGTAGCGTTCGGGACGAGCGTGGCGCCTTGCAACGGTACATCTTTTTGATCAGCAATATCACTGAGCTCAAGGAATACCAGCGCCAGCTCGAAAGCATGGCCAAGTACGATGCCTTGACTGGCCTGCCGAACCGGGTACTGCTGGGTGACCGTTTACAACAGGCGATGCGTCGGGTGGATCGAGAAAAAGGCCGACTTGCTGTGCTCTTTATCGACCTC
Organism: uncultured Marinimicrobium sp.; assembly: GCA_964551155.1. Lineage (GTDB taxonomy): Bacteria > Pseudomonadota > Gammaproteobacteria > Pseudomonadales > Cellvibrionaceae > CAZKCY01. The sequence continues at coordinate 2,533 of CAZKCY010000235.1, forward strand.
GATGGCTTCAAAAAAGTCAACGATATCTGGGGCCATGAGGGCGGCGACCGACTGTTACGGGAGGTTACTGCACGCATCAATGAAGAGGTGAGAGATACGGACACCTTCGCACGGTTTGGCGGCGACGAATTTGTCATAGTCTTGGCAGATTTGGACAAGAACGAGTCAACAGACGAGATTGTGGGAAGGATCCTCACCGCTGTTTCGGCGAGCGTGCCCATTGGTGAGGAAAAAGTGGATGTTACGGCCAGCGTAGGCGTAACCTTCTATCCACAGCCAGAGAACATTGATGGCGATCAATTGCTTCGGCAAGCGGACCAGGCCATGTATGCCGCCAAGCAACGTGGGCGCAACGGTTTTCAGTATTTTGATGCCGCGAATGAGATCGCGGTCCGCAACTATCATGAAGGAATTGGCCGGATTGAAAAGGCGATGAATCGCCGGCAGTTTGAGCTTTTCTATCAACCAAAGGTCAATCTGAAAACCGGTGAAATCGTGGGTGCCGAAGCGCTCGTCCGCTGGCGTGACCCCGAGCGAGGTCTAGTTCCGCCGGGCGAATTTTTGCCAATCATCGAATATCACGCACTGAGCGTTGAGCTCGGAGAGTGGGTGTTGAACACAGCGCTGACTCAGATGGCGCATTGGCGAAAGCAAGGTGTTCGCCTCCCGGTGAGCGTCAACATTAATTCTTTTCATTTGCGGCAAACGGCTTTCGCGGAACGACTCGGGGAAATCCTGAGCCAACATCCGACGGTTCCACCTGAGGATTTGGAGCTTGAGATTGTCGAGACTTCTGCACTTGGAAACCTTGAGAGCGTTTCTGACCTGATCAGCGAGTGTAAGCGATTAGGCGTGGTTTTTTCGCTGGATGATTTCGGTACTGGCTACTCTTCACTTGCCTACCTGAGCCGCCTACCCGTTGAGAACTTGAAAATTGACATGAGTTTTGTGCGGGACATGCTCGACGATCCGAACGATCTCGCGATTGTTCAGGGGATCATTGGTCTTGCCGAATCATTCGACCTCAAACTCATCGCTGAGGGCGTGGAAACAGCCGCCCATAGCCAGCGTCTGCTGGAAATTGGCTGTGATTTTGGCCAGGGATTCGGCATCGCCCGCCCGATGCCGAGCGATCAGGTTTTAGAGTGGGCGGAATGGTGGGACCGGACAGGTCACCTTGATCTTACCCAGGTAAAACAAAACCAGATCTTGCCCGCATAGCCTGTCCGGGGTTGCCAGGACGCCGTCGAGACCCAAGCACTCGGTCTGGTCTGAGCAACTGAATGTTCGCTTTGCGACCGCTGCCAAATCGCTTGTCGGGCAAGATCCCGCCATGTGAACCCTACTTATAGGTCCTCACCCTTCGAAGAGGGCCAAATATGACATTCCCTATCTTCGGGGTAGGGCCACCGGTTGTCGATACTGCGTCGGCTCCAGAAGGGTGGAGTCCGTAGCAAATTGGAAGAAGCGGGCGCTGACTCAGTTCGGGCAATAGACAAGCAGCGAAACTAGAGTTGGGAACGGTCTACACAGGGCCGTCTTCAAGTTGTATTCGAAGACACTGGTAGTGCTGAGGTTCCTCTGCGGGTAAATAGTTACTGATATCGCATTTTTAGTGGTAGCTGTTAGTGGAGGCTTGCAGTCCCAAGGCCGGTAAAAGTCGCAACGACAGCGTTTTTCCGAGTGCAGCAAGAGAATATTCTCTTAATTTTCGGAGTGATGGTCAGACTTGGCAATAAAAACAGCGAGATATGAGAGTTTCCTCTAAATTGAATCATTTCATTGCCAAGTGGAATCGACAAACGAACTGGAGGCCACCTCGACGAACACTATTTAACATAATATACATTATGCGTAGTACGGTATAACTCCAGGGCGCCGACGCCGGCCCACTGGATGCCCAAATAAGGCTCGAACCGGTCGCCACGAAAAGCACTAACCCGGGTCACGACGAGCAGCTAAGGTGCGATGACCCACCAACCTGAAAGACTTCCCGTGGCTTCAGCCTGTAGTATTTCTGCTCAATGCTCTTCGATTGCTCGGCGTATGGCTGGGTCATGACCTCCTGCAGTTCTCGCAGCAAAGAATAGTTCCCCGCAGCAGCTTGCTGATAGGCCGGCACAACCAACCACTCTCTCAGACTGTATTTCGGATTGACGAGCTTCATCCGACTAGAAAGCTCGTCATAAGAGTGAGATGGGATCA
>CAZKCY010000236.1:0-4734 GCA_964551155.1 uncultured Marinimicrobium sp.
ACCCCGTTTATTCGGGGGACGGCTTCAGCGCTCAGCCCTCGGTAATCTATGAGGCAGTTATCGATCCGGCTTCTCCTCAGCAATTCTATCCGATGGCGCTTGTCGGCCACGGACACCACTCGGGTCGCGACGGTGTGCTGTACGAGGATCTATCGACCCTGACCACTGCCCTTGAAATTATTGATCGCGTGATTGTTGAAACGCGTTAATCAAAACACTACTAAAATGACTATAGGAAAAACCCAATGACAAAAACTTTGAGCATTCTATTAATCGCCTTGCTGGCAACTTTGGCAAGCGCCGCCAACGCTTCCTCTAAGATCGGTATACTGGTGTTCGACGGCTTTCTTACCAGCGATGTGACCGCGCCCATCGAAGTGTTCGGAGCCGCCACGAAAAAGTCCTGGTTTTCGAGCTATGAAGTGGTGGTGATTTCAGCGACCTCGAACAAAACCGTCACCTCCGAAGAAGGGCTGCGTGTACTGGCCGACAAAACAATCTACGACGATCTCGAACTCGATGTGCTGATAGTCCCCAGCGCCTACGATATGGACGACTTTGTCGACAACGGCGATTTGATCGACTTTATCAAACAGCAAGGGGAGTCCGCAAAATGGTTGGCGAGCAATTGCTCTGGTGCTTTCTTGTTGGGCGAAGCCGGTGCTCTGGATGGCAAGAAAGCGACCACCTGGGCTGGCGGTGAGAAGAGCTTGGCTCGAGCTTACCCTAAGGTCGATGTTCAATACGACCAGAACGTCGTGGTCGATCAGAATGTGGTGACCTCAAACGGCGGACCAGTCAGTTACCAAGCCGCTTTTTCCCTGCTGGCTAAACTAAGCTCCGACTCATTTGCTCGGGAGATTTCGGCTAGCATACAGTTCGATCGGCTGCGCACCGCTTTCTAGCCTCAATACGCAATAAGAGTTAAGCGCTAGTATCTTCCCCATCGGCAAAGCCCTGAACGTCAGTTCGGGGCTTTGTTGTTTAACTCAGCAGCGACTCGTTTCCCCGGCTCCTCCTAACACGTACAATGCGCGTTGATCGCAACTCCCGATCATAACCCCGGAGACCTGTCGCGCGTGAAAGCCCTGCCCCGCTCACCTTCCTTTTGGTGGACCGTTGTCCTGCTGGCCTTGCCCATCGCTCTGCAAATGCTATTGCAGTCGCTTCTGGGTATGGCCGACGTGGTAATGGTCAGCCGCTTGGGCTCGGAAGCCGTAGCCGCCGTAGGCCTGGCGGCCAAATTGCACTTTTTGCTGCTGGTTGTGATGAGCGGCCTGGCCACCGCCTGCAGCGTACTGGTGGCTCAGTACAGCGGCGCCAACAAGTTTTCCCGCTGCCAGCGCACCCTGGCCATTACTTTGGTGGTCGGTTGCTTCACCATGGTGCCCTTCCTTTTGCTGTTTGGGGTGGCGCCACAAATTTGGCTGGGTTGGCTCAATCCCGATCCGCAAGTGGTCGCTCTGGCGGCCCAATACCTGCAAATTACCGCCCCGGCGCTGCTGCTGACCCAGATTGCGGTCATCTACGAGGCTTCGCTACGTGCGCTCGGTAATACCACTCTGCCCCTGATCGCCGGCGCTATCTCGGTATTGCTCAATGTGGTACTCAACTACATTTTGATTTTCGGCCATCTGGGCTTTCCCGCGCTCGGGGTTGCCGGTGCGGCTTGGGGCACCTTGATTGCGCGCCTGGTGCAACTCGGCTTAATCGCGGGCTGGATCTACTGGCGCCGGCACGGCTTTGCACTCGGGTTGCACCATTTTAAGGAGGCCATTGCCGAACGAATCGCAATAAAACGCTTCTTGCTGTTTTCCTTGCCTCTGATTTTCAACTACGGCATCTGGGCCCTGGGCAATTCTGCCTACCACGTGCTGACCGGCTTTGCCGGTACCCACGCCCTGGCGGTGATGGGGGTGATAGTGCCCATCGAAAGTGCCTTCTTTGCCTTGTTTGTGGGGTTGGCCAATGCCAGCGCGGTCATGGTGGGCCGCTCCTTGGGTGGCGACCGACAGGACGAAGCCTGGCAGCTGTACAGAATTTTTGACCGCCTTACCCTGATACTGGTGGCCATAATGGCGCTGGCTTTATGGCTGGCTCGCCCCTGGGTACTTAGCGCCTTCGGCCAGGTGGAAGAAGCCACGGCCAGCCTGCTCAGCAACACCCTGGCGATTTTCTGCCTGCTGGTCTGGCTCAAGGTTCTGAACATGGTGCGCATCATCGGCGTACTGCGCGCCGGCGGCGACAACCGCTTTGTGTTGATCACCGACGTAACGGTGATGTACGTTTTTGGCCTTCCGATCGTGGCGCTGGCTATCTTCTGGCTGGAACTGTCGTTCCTCTGGATTTATGCGCTGATGTTTTTCGAAGACGCGCTCAAGTTCATTCCCATGTGGTGGCGTCTCGGCAAGCGCCGGTGGATGAAGAACCTTACCCACGAGGATTAACGTAACGACCCATCGACGGGCAACGAAGGATCGACAGATGCACTTTACGCTTATTTCTGCGCTGGATATCGCCTTCCGGCTCGCAGCCGTGGGGCAATTGCTGCTGGTGTGCGTGTTGTATCTGCGCCGTCCCTGGTCGGGTCCTAAGCTGTCGCTACTGGCGGTGGCAATCGCTACCGGCAGTTATCTTTTGCTCACAGCCCCCATTCCCGATGCTCATTACGGTGTGGCGCGCAATGTTTTGCTGACCCTGACCGACGCTCTCGCCTACAGCGTCTGGTTCGCCGCCATGTATTTATTGGTTGAGGGCTTTCGACCAAGTCGCTGGCCACTGGTTGTAAAAGTAGCGCTCGGGGTGTTTGCGCTTTGGTATTTGTATTTCTTTGGTGTGCGCCAGGGGCGGGGTTGGTTTCACGATTTCAACCACTTATTGAGCGTTGTTGTTCTGGCTCATGTAATTCTGGTTGCGGTGCGGGGCTGGAACGATGACCTGCTCGATGGCCGGCGAAAATCGCGCATTGTTATTGCTCTGCTGGCCAGCGGTTATGGCTTGATGCTGGCGGCGGTGGAATTGTTTGGGCCGGTGCTGAGGCACCAGAGTTGGTACGGTTTGCTCAACAGCGCTGCTTTGTTTTTGGCGATACCCTTGTTGATGCGCTTCCTCTTGCAGGACGAAACTCAGGGGGCGCTGCAGAAAAAGTCTGGAACTCCTCAGGGCGAGAAGCGCCCGACGCCGCTTCCGGAAGCCGAAAGCCTGGCGGAAAAATTGAGCGCTTTTCTCGAGCAGGATGGCTATCGGCAGACGGGACTGACCATTGGGATTGTTGCTAAGCACTTGGGCTGCGCCGAGTACCGGCTGCGCCGACTGATCAATACCGAGTTGGGGTTCGACAATTTCAGCGGCTTTTTGAATCACTACCGCACCGCCGAGGCCTGTCGGCAGCTGGCCGATCCGGCTTTTGACAGAATTTCGATTCTGACCCTGGCGCTGGACTTGGGCTACGGCTCGATCGGTCCCTTCAATCGCGCTTTCAGGGCCGAAACCGGCCTGAGCCCCACCGAATATCGACGCCGTTTTCAAAATCGGCGCTAGGTTTTTCAGAATCGGCAAGACAGCGCGACTCCCATAACCCGATGCTGCCCTCTTTAGCAATCTATTGGGAGACAGCAATGTCATTTTTGAAAAACCATAAATACAAACTGCTAACGCTCTTACTGTTCGGAGCCCTCATCTGGGCGGCGGCGCCTCTGTATCAGTTTTTTGCCCACCAGGGAAAGCTGCCCCTACCGCCCTGGGGTTTTGTCGAACTACCGGAAGATCGACCGCCTTCCGACCAGCAGTTGCTAGACGCTCGCTATCGGGACGCTGCTGATGAGGCGCTGACCCGACTCGAAAGCCACCGGCGGAAAATCAAAGCGCCCGGCATATCCGCCGCTGTGGCCATTGACGGCAAACTGGTATGGACCGGCACCAGCGGCTGGGCCGATGTCGCCAGCCGAAAGCCGGTCACGCCGGATACCCGCTTTAGAATCGGCAGTACTTCCAAGTCCCTCACTACCACAGCTCTGGCGCAATTGGTTCAAACCGGGCAGTTGGATCTGGATGCCAAGATCGAACACTACCTGCAGCCTCTGCCCAACCCTCAATGGGCGCCTTTGACCGTGCGCCAGCTGGCATCGCATATGGCCGGCTTGCCGGAGTACAAAGAAAACCGCGATTGGTGGGGCCTTTATCACACCATGGCCCTGAAACGCCGCTACGAATCGGTGTACGACGCTCTGGAAGTATTCGATGACACGGATCTGCTTTATCCACCCGGGAAGCAGTTTCACTACAGCAGTTTCGATACCGTGTTGCTGAGCGCGGTATTGGAAGCTGCAGCCGGCGAAGATTTTACGCAGTTGATGCGCAGTAAAGTCTTTGAGCCTTTGGCCATGCACTTCACTGGGCCGGAGCCGAAAATGCCGACGGCCGATATGGCGACTTTCTACTGGGGTGATGGAGAGCGCCTGCGGCCTTGGCGACCGGTGGATTTGAGTCATCGCCTGGCTGGGGGCGGCTTTGTTTCCACGCCTATGGATCTGGCTAAGTTGGGCAGCGCTTGGCTGGATGATGACTATATAGCTCCGGAAGTCAGAGCGCAGTTCTGGGAGCCTCAGCGGCTCAATAACGGCGACGTAAATAGCCAGAATTATGCCTTGGGTTGGCGCCTGGCAGGCGGTGATGACTATATCGCCCGGAACGCAAACCACGGCGGGGTATCGCGCGGCTCTCAATGCTGGTTGA
>CAZKCY010000237.1:0-4728 GCA_964551155.1 uncultured Marinimicrobium sp.
GCAGTGCGCCTTCGAGCTCGCGAATGTTCGACCGGAAGCGCTTACCGATGAAGACGTATTGCAGCTTCTGAACCAGCAGGGCTATGCCCGGGTGCATAAGCGCGAAGGCACGCGCGTTGAGGTGGTTCAGGACCGGCTTAAGCTGACCCAAGACAACCTCGGCCGGCTGACCGAAGCGGTGGAGGTTGCGCTACGTTACGGCAAAGGGCACGTATTAATCTACCCATTGGATGATGCCATGGAAGTCGGCAAGCCAGAGCGGTTTTCCAGCCACCACCATTGCCCCAGCTGCGATATTGACTACCCCGAACCCAACGCGAGCCAGTTTTCGTTTAATTCGCCGCTGGGCGCCTGTGAAAGTTGTCGCGGCTTTGGCCGCATCATTGGCGTGGATTGGGGCCTGGTAATTCCGGATGAGAACAAAAGCCTGAAAGAGGGCGCGATCAAGCCGATCCAGACACCCAGCTACAACGAAGTGCAGGCGGACTTGATGAAGTACGCCAAAAAGCGCGCCATTCCCACCGATGTGCCCTGGAAGGATTTGACCCATGACCAGCGCCAGTGGGTACTGGAAGGTGAGGGCGACTGGAACAAAGGCGTCTGGTACGGCGTGCGGGAGTTTTTTGACTGGCTGGAGAGCAAAGCCTACAAAATGCACATACGGGTGCTGCTGTCCAAGTACCGTGCTTACACTCCCTGCCAGGCTTGCGGTGGCGCTCGCTTAAAGCCCGAATCGCTCTGGTGGCGGCTGGGTTCATTTGACGCTGCTGAGCAGGCTCTGGCGGGTCGCAAACGCTTTATGCCCCAAGGCGCGACTTTGCCGGACGAGCGCTTTCAAAAGCTGCCGGGGCTGAATATTTTTGATGTTATGCAGTTGCCACTCGGACGCTGCGCCAGCTTTGTCGAGCAACTAATGGAGGGTGGCAAGTCGTCAGCAATTGACGAGGCTGCCCAGCTTCTGCTCACCGAGATCCGAGCCCGGCTCAGCTATCTGTGTGAAGTGGGGCTGGACTACCTGACGCTGGATCGTCAGTCGCGCACCCTGAGCGGCGGCGAAGTGCAGCGCATCAACCTGACCACAGCGCTGGGCACCTCGCTGGTTAACACCCTGTTTGTGCTCGATGAGCCCAGCACTGGCTTGCATCCGCGCGACATCCAACGGCTGGTCAAAGTACTGCAGCGGCTGCGCGATGCCGGCAACTCCTTGCTGGTGGTGGAACACGACCCTCAGGTGATTCTGGCCGCAGACCGAATTCTGGATATAGGGCCGGGCCCCGGCCGCATGGGCGGCGAGATTCAGTTTTTCGGCACGCCCAAGGCGCTGCTCAAACGCAAAGACAACCTGACCGCTCGATACTTGAGCGGCAGCCAACAGGTTAGCGCGGCTGTACCGGAACTGACGGTGGCCGAGGCCTCGCCCAAATACTTGCCCGCGCTATCGTCCAAAACCCAATTCCTGAAAATCCTCGGCGCTACCGAGCACAACCTCAAAAATATTGATGTGGAAATTCCGCTCAAACGCTTGGTATGCCTGACCGGCGTGAGCGGTTCGGGCAAATCGACGCTGATGCGCCAAGTGCTCTATCCGGCGTTGCTAAAACATCACGGCCAGCAGACCGAAGCTCCGGGCGCCCACAAGAGTATTGAAGGCCTGGAGCAGATCGACCGGGCGGTCATGGTGGACCAAAGCCCCATTGGCAAAACCACCCGTTCGACGCCAGCTACTTATGTGGGCGCTTTCGAGGCAATTCGCAAACTGTTCGTGGCCGCGCCATTATCCAAAGAGAGGGGCTACAAACCCGGCACTTTCAGCTTTAACTCCGGTAATGGCCGCTGTGCGACTTGCCAGGGTAACGGCTTCGAACAGGTGGAGATGCAGTTTTTAAGCGACGTTTACCTGCGCTGCCCGGACTGCGACGGCCGCCGGTTTAGAGACGAGATTCTGGAAGTAAAACTTCTACAAGAAGCAAGCGAGACTAACACTCCCAGAGCGGTATCCATCTCCGATGTTCTCGAAATGACCGTCGCCGAAGCCCTAGATTTTTTCAGCGATAAAGCGGAGGTGCAGCGCAGCCTGCAGCCGCTGGCCGACGTGGGGCTGGACTACGTGCAGTTGGGCCAGGCGGTTCCCACCTTGAGCGGCGGCGAAGCTCAACGCTTGAAGCTGGCGGGGCATCTGGTCGCCACTAAAACCAAAACCCAGGAACACATTCTGTTTTTGTTCGACGAGCCCACCACCGGTCTGCACTTTGCTGACATTGCCACATTGATGGGCGCCTTTCAGCAACTGTTGGCGGCGGGCCATTCGCTGCTGGTGATCGAGCACAACCTGGACGTGATTCGCGCGGCCGACTGGCTGATTGATATTGGCCCCGAAGGCGGCGATGCCGGCGGGCAACTGCTTGCCCAAGGCACCCCGGCGCAGATCATGGCGGAGCACAATTCTTACACCGCCAAAGCGTTGCAAGACTATGAGCTGTCCTTAACCCAAGGTGCCGTATTGCCGGCGCCGCGCAAAAAAAGTGCGCACAAAACCGATAAAGTCATCAGCGTACACAAAGCACGCGAGCACAATCTGAAAAACATCGACGTAACTATTCCCAGGGACAAATTCACCGTCATTTCCGGCGTCAGCGGCAGCGGCAAAAGCACGCTGGCGTTTGACCTGATATTTGGTGAAGGTCAGCGCCGCTATTTAGAATCTTTGAACGCCTATGCTCGCCAGTTTGTGCAGCCATCGTCCCGGCCGGATGTGGATGCGATTTACGGCATACCGCCAGCGGTAGCCATAGAGCAGCGCACCAGCCGCGGGGGGCGCAAAAGTACCGTCGCCACTCTGACCGAGATTTATCATTACCTGCGCCTGCTGTACGTCAAGCTCGGCACTCAGTACTGCCCAAGCTGCGATGTGCCCATCGAGCCGCAGACCCAGCAGGCGATTCTGGCGCGGGTGCAAAAAGACTACCGCGATAAAGAAGTGACTTTGCTCGCACCCATGGTAGTGGCGCGCAAAGGCATTTATCGCGAGTTGGCTCAATGGGCCGCCGAGCGCGGTTACACCCAGTTACGGGTGGATGGCACTTATCAGCCCACCGACCCCTGGCCCAAGCTGGATCGCTACAAGGAGCACGATATTGAGTTGCCTTTGGTGACCTTGAACATCTCGCCCAAGAACGAGCGCCAACTGGCGAACGGTCTTGAGCAGGCTTTGAGTCTCGGTAACGGCGTAGTCATAGTCGCGCCCACAAGCCCCTCAAAAGCCAAGACCAAGCGAGCAGCGGCCGAGCGACTCTTCTCCACCGAGCGCGCCTGCCCAAGTTGCGGCAACGGCTTTGATGAGCTAGACCCACGGCTGTTTTCCTACAACTCCAAACACGGCTGGTGCGGCGGTTGTTACGGCACCGGGCTAAAAATTTCCGGTTTCGATGAAGAGCAAACCGGAGAAGAAAGCACTTGGTTGCCGGCACAGGGCGACGACAAAGCAGAGGAGGGCGCCGAGCGTGTGTGCCCCAAATGTGACGGTCAGCGACTTAACCCCACAGCGCTATCGGTCAGGTTTCGCGACCGTTCCATCGCAGAACTGGCGGCCCTTCCGGTGGATGCCGCCGAACAGTGGTTCGGCAAACTAAAACTCAAAGCCAATGAGCAGGCCATAGCCCGGGATTTGCTCGCGGAGATGCACAGCCGTTTACAATTTTTACAAAAAGTGGGGCTCAATTATTTATCACTGGATCGCGCCGCGCCCACCTTGAGCGGCGGCGAAGCCCAGCGCATTCGCCTGGCCGCGCAACTGGGCTCCAGTCTCCAGGGCGTCTGCTATGTGTTGGACGAGCCCACCATCGGCCTGCATACCCGGGATAACCGCAAGTTGATCGAAACCCTGCGCGAGTTGCAGCAGCAGGGCAATACCGTAATCGTGGTGGAGCATGACGAAGACACCATGCGCGAAGCGGACCATCTGATCGACATGGGCCCCCGCGCCGGCGTCAACGGCGGTGAAGTGGTGGCTTATGGCAGCCTGGCGCAGATTATGCGCAGCAAAAACTCCCTAACCGGGCAAATGTTATCCCAGCCCCTGCGCCATCCGATTCCGGAAATTCGCAACCTGGAAATGCGCGCTCTATGGCCGGATGAAAAAGTCAGCATTGAAGGCGCGACTCAGAACAATTTGAACAATATCAGCGCATCGGTACCTTTGCGAAAACTGGTAGCGATTACCGGCGTAAGCGGCAGCGGAAAAAGTACCTTGGTGCGCGGCGTGCTTTATCCCAACCTGAAAGCGGCCATCGCACAGAAACGCAAAAAGACGCATAAATGGCAGGGCTGCACCGATATTAACGGCTGGGAAAGCATCGACCGAATTCTGGAGGTGGACCAAACCCCCATCGGCAAAACCCCGCGCTCCTGTCCAGCCACCTATATTGGCATTTGGGATACGATTCGCAAGCTTTTTGCCGGCACTGTCGATGCGCGCCTGCGCGGCTATACCCCAGCTCGGTTTTCCTTCAATGCCGGAGAAGGTCGCTGCGAAGGCTGCGGCGGCCAGGGCATGCAGAAAATCGAAATGAACTTTTTGCCCGATGTGCGGGTACCTTGCGATGTCTGCCACGGCTGGCGCTTTAACGACGAAACCTTGAGCGTAGTCTACAAAGGCAAACACATCGGCGATGTGCTGGCGATGAACATCGATGAGGCGGTGGAATTTTTTGCTCCCATCTCCAAAGTGCA
>CAZKCY010000238.1:0-4722 GCA_964551155.1 uncultured Marinimicrobium sp.
GTGCATCCGCTTCCGGTGCCAAGGTCACAACCCCCAGCTCGTAGCGTCCTTGGAGTACTTCTGTGTAGGCCTGTTCCGAGTCGAGAAAGTGCAGGTCCAGCTTCACTTCCGGGTAACGCTCGGTAAAGTGGCGCAACGCCGGCGGCAGCCGGTGCAGGCCAATGTGGTGACTGGTGGCCATGCTCAACACGCCTTTGACTTCGCCTTTCAAGTCGGTCACTGCCCGCTGGGCATCGGCTACCTCCTGAAGTATGCGCTTGGCATTGGGCAGTAGTGACAGCCCCGCCTGAGTCAGCGAAATCTGTTTGCCAACCCGGTCGAAAAGGGAGCTGTCCAGTTGCTGCTCCAAAGTGGCAATGCGTTTGCTGATCGCCGGTTGAGTCAAATGCAGGCGTTGACCGGCGGCGGAAAAAGAGCCGGTTTCGGCCACTGCGACGAAAGCCTGTAAATGTTGAGTATCCATATGACAAGCTTATCCATTCCTATATGGAATGCAATATATAAAAATTATAAATTTGTTTTATCGTTAGCCAGCCCTTAAAATAGCGCCCAATCTGAGTAACTTTTTCACTTCTTCCTCTGGAAACATGAGTCATGAGCGCAAGAACCCTCTACGACAAACTCTGGGACAGCCACGTGGTGCAGCAGCGCGACGATGGCTCGGCCTTGATCTATATCGACCGCCACATCATTCACGAAGTGACCTCGCCCCAGGCCTTTGAAGGCCTGCGCATGGCCGGTCGCAAACCCTGGCGGGTGGATTCGATTCTGGCGACCCCGGATCACAACGTGCCCACCACCCAAAAAGAACGTGCCTCGGGCGTGGCGGGTATCGCCGATCCGGTCTCATTGATCCAGGTTCAGACCCTGGACGACAACTGCGACGAGTACGGTATTGTCGAGTACAAAATCAATGATGTGCGTCAGGGCATTGTGCATGTTATTGGGCCCGAAACCGGCGCCTGTCTGCCGGGCATGACTGTGGTCTGTGGCGATTCCCACACCGCGACCAACGGGGCTTTGGGCGCCTTGGCGCACGGTATTGGTACCAGTGAGGTGGAGCATGTATTGGCCACCCAGTGCTTGGTGTCAAAGAAAATGAAGAATATGTTGATCCGGGTCGATGGCGAATTGGGCCCTGGCGTAACGCCCAAAGACGTGGTGCTGGCGATCATCGCCAAAATTGGCACCGCCGGCGGCAACGGTTGCGCGGTGGAATTCGGCGGCGATGTGTTTCGCAATATGTCCATGGAAGGCCGTATGACGGTGTGCAACATGGCTATTGAGGCCGGAGCCCGGGCCGGTATGGTGGCGGTAGACGATACCACCATCAATTACGTCAAAGGCCGCACTTATGCGCCCAAAGGCGAGCAGTGGGAGCAAGCGGTAGCGAGCTGGCAGGATCTGAAAAGCGACCCGGACGCGGTTTTCGACCTGGTCGTGGAAATGCGCGGCGAAGACATTAAGCCTCAGGTCAGCTGGGGTACCTCTCCGGAAATGGTGGTGGCGGTGGACGACAAAGTGCCCGACCCGGCCGAGGAGGCCGATCCGGTCAAGCGCGAAAGCATGCAGCGGGCTCTTAAATATATGGGTTTGCAGGCCGGTCAGCCGATTGGTTCGATCAAGCTGGACCGGGTCTTTATCGGCTCCTGCACCAATTCGCGCATCGAAGACATTCGTGCCGCCGCGGAAGTGGTGAAAGGGCGTCGCAAAGCCGAATCGGTAAAAGAAGCCATGGTGGTTCCCGGTTCCGGTTCGGTTAAAGCCCAGGCGGAAGCCGAAGGCTTGCACCAGATTTTCCTCGACGCCGGTATTGAATGGCGCGAACCGGGCTGCTCCATGTGCCTGGCCATGAACGCTGACAAACTCGGCGCCGGCGAGCACTGCGCCTCCACCTCAAACCGCAACTTTGAAGGTCGCCAGGGCTATGGCGGGCGTACTCACCTGGTCAGTCCAGCCATGGCGGCAGCTGCCGCTATCGCCGGGCATTTTGTCGATGTGCGCGAATTTGTCCAGACGGAGGCCATGCAGGCATGAAACCTTTTACCCAAATGACCGGAATAGTCGCGCCCATGGACCGGGCCAATGTCGATACCGACATGATTATTCCCTAGCAGTTTTTGAAGTCCATTAAACGCACCGGGTTTGGCAAAAACCTGTTCGATGAACTTCGTTATCTGGACGAAGGCCAGCCTGACCAGGACTGCAGTCACCGGCCTTTGAATCCTGAGTTTCCGCTCAACCAGCGTCGCTATCAGGGTGCCACTATTCTGCTGACCCGCAAGAATTTTGGCTGCGGTTCGAGCCGCGAGCACGCCCCCTGGGCGCTGGAAGACTACGGCTTTCGCTGCATCATCGCGCCCAGTTTTGCCGACATTTTCTACAACAACTGCTTCAAAAACGGCCTATTGCCGGTGGTGTTGGATGAAGCTGTTGTAGAACGCCTATTTCAGGAGCTCTATGCCCACGACGGTTATCAGCTGAGCGTCGATCTCGAAGCACAGCTGGTGACCACCCCGAGCGGCGAAACCTTCAGTTTCGAAGTCGACGACTTCCGCAAACACTGTCTGCTCAACGGCTTGGATGACATAGGCCTGACTCTGGAGCACGCCGACGCCATCAAAGCTTATGAACAGCAGCGCCGCCAAGAAGCGCCTTGGTTGTTTGACGTAGTAAAACGCTAATTTATTTTTGCGAATTGTCACCTCGCTTAAGTCTTTGTGTGCGTTCGGCCGCCAATTTTGAAAGTCGTGCCAAGGGGTACGTAGGAGTTGGGTAAGGGGCTCGGAGACCGTCTCCAGCAGGGATGCTGGAGTCGAGCCCCCAGGGAAGGGTTTACGGCGTGTCTCCGAGTGCCTTACCCAACGACTACCCCAAACTAAGAAAATGTATGGATTATTTCCCGGTCTTTCTGGATCTCAAACAACGCCATTGCCTATTAGTGGGTGGCGGCGATATCGCCACCCGCAAAGGCAGATTACTGGCGCGTGCCGGTGCTCGCTTGAGAGTGGTAGCACCGGAAATCAGCGACGAACTCCAGCAGCTGGCCCGCGAGGGCGGCGGCACCTTGCACTGGCGCGAGTATCAGAGCGAAGACCTGGAACACTGCGTGATCGCCGTGGCCGCGACCGACGACGAGGCTCTGAACGCGCGTATCTCTTCCGAAGCCCAGGCCCGCTATTTACCGGTCAATGTTGTGGACAGCCCCGGTCTGTGTAGCTTTATCACCCCCGCTATTGTCGATCGCTCCCCTCTGGTCATGGCGATTTCCAGCGGCGGCGAAGCCCCGGTGCTGGCCCGGCTGGTGCGCGCCAAACTGGAAACCCTGATACCGACCAGCTATGGCCGCCTGGCGCAGCTGGCAAGCCGCTGGCGCGAGCGGGTCAAACAAAGCTTTCCTGAAAAGTACCGGCGCCGATTCTGGGAAAAGGTCCTGCAGGGCCCAATCGCCGAGCTGGTGTTCAGCGGCCAGGACGAGCGCGCCGAACAGGCCATTGCCGAAGATCTGGCCAACTCCGAATACGTCGACAAACAGGGCGAGGTCTATCTGGTGGGAGGAGGCCCGGGCGACCCAGAACTGCTTACTTTGAAAGCGCTGCGGCTGATGCAACAGGCCGATGTGGTGCTTTACGACCGGCTGGTCTCCGATCAGGTTATGGAGCTGGTGCGCCGGGATGCCGATCGCATCTACGTGGGTAAGCGACGCAGCGACCACAGCATGCCCCAACAGAACATCAATCAGCTGCTGCTCGACCTGGCTCTGGAAGGCAAGCGGGTACTGCGCCTCAAAGGGGGCGATCCGTTTATTTTCGGCCGGGGTGGGGAGGAGATTGAACTGCTCGCCTCCAAAGGCATTCCCTTCCAGGTAGTGCCGGGCATTACCGCCGCCTCCGGCTGCGCCGCCTACGCCGGTATTCCCTTGACTCACCGAGACTACGCCCAGTCAGTGCGTTTTGTCACCGGTCACTTGAAAAGCCAGGAGGCCAACGCGGCCTGGCCCGAGCTGGCCGTTCCGGGCCAGACGCTGGTGATTTACATGGGGCTGGTAGGCCTGGCGGAAATCTGTCAAACCTTGATCGAACACGGCCGGGCAGCTTCCACCCCCGTGGCTTTGGTGGAAAAAGGCACCACGCCCGAGCAGAGATTGTTAGTGGGAGACTTGTCCAACATCGCTGATCTGGTGGCTGAAAGCGATGTTCACGGCCCCACTCTGTTGATTATCGGCGAGGTGGTCAAATTGCACCGTCAGTTGGAATGGTTTACGCCCAAAAACCCGACAGAATCTTGACGAAACGTGTTTTTGATCACAATTTGATCGATTATTCGTCAAGTTTTACAGACTAGGGCCGTTAACTGGATAATACCCATTGAATCGCGGAATGCGAGGTGTTTATGGTTTATCTAGGACCGATCAACAATTATTCGCCCAGTACGGTCAACAAACTGAAAGCCGGCTACTCGCCCGAGCATGACATGCCGGTGAGCAAGCAGGTTTCCAACACTCAGCCGGTGCCTCCAACGCCCGATCGCCGCCGGGGTGACAGACGCCGTCACAGGCGTAAACCCATGGTGGAGATGCGCTCGGAAGATCGACGCCGCCGGCATCAAAGCGCTCCTTGATACGCTCCGGCGAGACGAGCCGCCCGTCCTCGATGAGCTCGGTCACCGGCACGTTCAACGCGCCCGGCATGTGACCGGGGCGCACGCCCGGCCGCGGCTCCG